>NZ_DBGB01000015.1:0-173140 GCF_002295765.1 Sphingobacterium sp. UBA865
TCAATAAATTTGAGACAGCTTCGTTTTGTTTATAGATCAATATTTCTACAACAATGTAGACTTGTATTTAAAATAAAGAGGACAAAAAGAAAATTTGCTATTCTGGACAGATAATTGCTTTATTTGTATCCAACAATTATTACATTCGAACAGCAAAGGGAATCTTGATATGTCGCAATTAACAATAATAGATCTGGCCAAAAAGCTCGGCTTGTCAAAATCGACCGTTTCCCGTGCGTTTCGGGATAATGTGGACATTAATCCAACGACAAAAGCTCGGATTCTGGCTATGGCCGAAGAAATCGGTTTTTCACCAAATGTTTATGCGAGTAGTCTAAAGGCAAATAAAAGTCTGACCATTGCGATTATTATTCCCGAATTTGGCAATAAGTTTTTCTCGCAAGCCATCAAAGGAATTGAGGCTGTGGCGCGTTCCAAGGGCTATCATACCTTAATTTATGTGACGGATCATCAGGTGCAAAATGAAGCCTCAATCGTACGTTCACTGGCCAATGGGCGGGTGGATGGCGTTATCATTTCGGCTTCGGGTGAGGGGAAAGACCATTCGCATTTGCAACTTTTGGCGGAACGGGGAATACCGGTCATGTTTTTTGACCGTGCTTATGACGATTGGAAGGGGGGGTATATTACAGGTAATGACTTTGATTCAGCCTACCTGGCAACCAAACACCTGATCGATAATGCCTGTAAGCGGATCGCTTATCTTGCAATCAATCCGAATGTCTCCATCGGTAAGGTACGTAAAGATGGTTACGAAAAGGCGCTGCAGGAAGTGGGGATTCCGATCAGACCAGCGCTTATTTTGGATACGGTCAATGATGCTGATCAGAATATGAAAGATATCGCCTACCTGATCGAACAGGAGAAACCCGATGCCATATTTGCCTCGGTAGAACGTCTTGCTATTTCAAGTATACGGGTCGCCAAGCAGCTCGCAATTCGTATTCCGGAAGATCTTAAAATCATTTGTTTTTCTTGTTTGGATATCGCCGATCTGATTGACCCGGCACTGAGCGTAGTGAAACAACCAGCCTATGAAATGGGCCAATTAGTAACAAAATACCTATTGGATAAGATGGAAGACCCTGAAAATAGTAAGTTTGCTAATTCGGTTTACCTTGATTCCCAGCTTATTTTTCAAAAATCTAGCCTGAAATAAGAAAAAAAATATTTGTTTTTTGTAATCACATTATTTAGCTTTGAATACTTTCGGGAACATTCCCGAAAGTATTTAAATAATCAATTTGTATAAAATATTGGATAGGGAAATCCAGCAAATCGCCACAAGCGATTTCTTTTTACCTTGATTTCGGGAACGTTCCCAATTTCAGATTCCAAGTAAAGCTAATTATCGATGGGGAAGCATATCTCTCGTTTAATAGGGTATCTCTGGGTGATTGTCCTATTATCATCATGTGCAAATAAGAAAGATATCGTGGATGTCGAGCAACCTCCTGTTATTGAACAGCAGGGATCTGGTTTGCTCAATCTTTCCGCCCCATTTATCTATTGGGATCAGGAAATTACGTTTCAATTTGATCTTTCGAAAGGAAATGCGGCTCTAAAAGGTAGTACTACCGACCTTTACTTACACGCCGGATTGATTCCTGTCAATGGGGGCAGCTGGCAACATGTAGCAACAGATTGGTCAAAGAATGACAATGCTTATAAACTTAAATTTATTTCTGCTGGTTTATATTCATTCACATTTACCCCCTCCAAATTTTTTAACCTGACTAATGGCGGAGAATTTGGTCAGATGGCACTTTTAGTCCGCAATGGTGATGGGTCGCTGGTCCAACGAAACAAAAATAATTCAGATCTATTTCTTCCTCTTGTAACGAGCAATACACAGGCCATTCGTTTTGTTTCGCCTACGCTGCAACCCACAGATCCAATTACCCTGGAGCAGATGTACACCGTTGGGGATAATCTGAAGTTAAAAGTACAGGCAACGCAGTCCGGAAAAATCAGTATCTGGGATAATGGTTTATTGCTTGCTGAATCTTCTGCTGGGCTGTCATTAGAAAAATCGCTCAGCCTACAGAGCAATGGCCTGCACGAGCTTGAAGCACGTCTTGAGGCCGGGGGCAAAATATATTTCAGTAAAGCACAGTTATTTGTGCAATCAAAACCTACCATCGCTGCACTCCCGATAGGCGTCAATGCAAACGGAACAACCATAAACAGGGAAAAAGGAGAGGTCAGTTTTGCGCTCACAGCACCATTAAAAACGAGTGTGTATGTCTTGGGCGATTTTAATAACTATAAAGCATTACCAGCCTATGCGATGAGCCAGACACCGGATGGAAAAACCTGGTGGGTTACCGTATCGAATCTGGATTTCTCTAAAAAACAGACTTATCAGTTTTTGGTGGACGGTCAACTGAATATCGCCGACCCCTATGCTGAGCTGATTCTTGATCCGCAAAACGATGCCGTACTCGGACTGACCGCGGCGGCTGTACCTGCTTATCCCGCTGCTGCGCAGGGAGTAGTTGGGGTATTGGATCTCCCAGCCAAGTCTTATTCATGGAAAACCACGCTATTTAATAAGCCAGCTCAAGGTGATTTAGTTATTTACGAACTCTTGGTCCGTGATTTTGTCAAACAACATCAATATACCACATTGAAAGATTCTTTGCCTTATTTAAAAAGGCTGGGTATAAATGCGGTCGAGCTAATGCCTGTACAGGAATCAGAGGGGAATTCGACCTGGGGTTATAACCCTTCTTTCCACCGCGCTTTGGATAAATATTATGGCTTAAAAAACGACTTGAAAGCATACGTAGATGCTTGTCATGAAAATGGTATTGCCGTGATTTTGGATGTTGTTTTTAATCATGCTTTTGGTCAGTCCCCGCTAGTACAGCTTTATTTTGAGCAGGGCAACGTCGCTGGCAATAGCCCTTGGTTCAATACGGTTGCCAAGCATCCGTTCAATGTTGGCTTTGACTTTAACCACGAAAGTAGTTACACGCAGACTTTTGTCAAGGATGTTTTGACCTATTGGATGCAGGAGTACAAGATTGATGGGTTTCGATTTGACTTATCTAAAGGGTTTACACAGAAAAATTCGGGTACCTCAGAAAGTGATTTAAGTGCATGGAATGCTTACGATGCGTCACGTGTGGCTATCTTGAAGCAATACCAGCAGCATATTCGCAGCATCGATCCCTCGTGTTATATTATTCTCGAACATCTTGGCGGAGATCAGGAAGAGGCCGAACTTGCGCAATCGGGGATGTTGCTATGGAACAACATGAATGGGGTCTTCAATGAGGCGGCGATGGGCTGGAATGCCAACAACGGCTCGGATTTAGGCAGATTATTCCCTTCGAGCCACGGCATGACACAACCCTCGTTTGTGTCTTATATGGAAAGCCATGACGAACAGCGGCTGCTGTTCAAATGCCTGAATTACGGCAATTCGTCAGGTAGCTATAACATTAAGAACCTCAGCACGGCATTAAAACGTATGGAACAGGCCGCCGTGTTTTTATTGGCTTCGCCCGGACCTAAGATGATCTGGCAGTTTGGCGAATACGGCTATGATGTGTCTATCGATGAAAATGGGCGCACGGGCGAAAAACCATTGTTGTGGAGTTATCTACAACAAGATGATCGCAAAAAACTCTTTGAGACTTACGCCAAACTCACGCGTTTCAAAACCAAAAATAGCATTTTCCAAAACGGGACAATTATAACCTCGGCTATGAAAGATGCCGTTAAATATTTTGTTCTCGAAAAGGAAGGACAACAAGTAGGGGTACTTGGCAATTTTGGGGTAGAAAGTGTGGACTTTGACTTGCCGGCAGCGTTGCAGGGGCAGTGGGTCGATAATTTTACGGGAAAAGAGCTCAATTGGTCTGGCCAGTCAAAATTGAGTCTCCTACCTGGGCAGTATCAATTGATAAGCAAAACAAAACTAAATAAATAAACAGTTATTTTATGAACAAACAGCTATCACGTCCATTTTGGGCTCTGAGCATGCTACTCGGTGTAAGTGCTTCGGCATTCGCGCAACAGGCAACGCTAAAAGGGCGAGTAATGGACCAGAAGGGGAGTTCCTTGGTCGGTGCTACACTGCGCTTCGAGGAGATTCAAAAATCACTGTCTACCAATGCGAATGGGGATTTTAGCTTGGATAGACTACAAACAGGGAAATTACGTCTGAAAGTAAGTATGGTCGGATACGCGACCCTGGATACCTTGATCCAGGTCGGCGATGGACAGCATCCGTTAAACCTTTACCTTAAATCCAATACCAGTGCACTGGAAGAGGTTGTGGTGATTGGTTATGGTACACAAAAGAAAAGTGACCTGACGGGTTCAATCAGTACAGTATCTGCAAAAGATTTTCAAAAAGGACAGATCTCCTCGCCGGAGCAACTCATTATGGGCAAAGTTCCAGGCGTACAGATTACAACAAGTGGGGGGCAGCCGGGCGCAGGAAGCACCATCCGTATCCGCACCGGAGCTTCATTGAACGCCAGTAACGATCCGTTAATTGTCGTAGATGGAATTCCATTGGCAGGTGGTTCTGTATCTGGGGTAGCTAACCCATTAAGTTTGATTAACCCAAATGATATCGAGACATTTACAATTTTGAAAGATGCCAATGCAACAGCCATCTATGGTTCGCGAGCGTCGAATGGGGTTATTTTGATTACGACAAAAAAAGGCAGTCGCTCAGGAACACAAATCAACTTCTCTACACAGAATTCATTGGCTACCGTAGCCAATAAAGTAAAGTTGCTCAACGCCGATCAAATCCGCGATTACGTCAATACAAATGGTAGTGATGCCATGAAAAAGTTGTTGGGAACAGCAAATACCGACTGGCAGGATGTGATTTATGGCAATGCATTTACAACGGATAATAACGTTAATATTGCTTCCAAAGCGGGCAATATGCCTTACCGTATATCTGCGGGCTATATGAACCAGGATGGGGTATTGAAAAATGATAACTTAAAACGAACTACTGCTGCATTGGCATTAACACCAAAATTTCTGGACAATCATCTTTCATTGGATGTAAATGTCCGTGGTACCTGGTCAAAATCGAAATTTGCGACACAGGATGCAATTGGTTCTGCTATTCAGTTTGATCCGACTCAACCGGTTTATGTGGATGATAAAAATAGTTTTGGCGGGTATTATGAGTGGATTCAAGGGGGGAAACCTAATCCCAATGCACCACGAAATCCTTTAGCCTTGTTGGATTTACGCAAAGATAATGGCGATGTGTTTAGAAGTATTGGAAATGCAAAGGTGGATTATAGTTTTCATTTCCTGCCGGAGCTGCATGCCAACTTAAACGTTGGATACGATCTGGCGCGTTCGAAAGGGAACACATTTACACCAGCGATAGCTGCACGTAATTTTAATGAAGGGGGTGAAAGAACCCAATATAAAACCGATATCAACAATAAAACGCTGGAGTTTTATTTAAAGTATGATAAGGAATTACCTACAATCAAAAGTACGATAGACGCGACATTGGGCTATGGCTACTATAAAAATAGTAGTAAGGTTTACAATTTTAACCGTACAAATGCGGAAGGTGATAAGATCCTAAATGAACCTACTCGGCCTTTTGATAAACCCGAAAATCTGTTGATCTCTTATTATGGGCGTCTGATTTATACCTATGACAACCGGTATGTTCTGTCGGGAACCTTGCGGTCGGATGGTTCTTCCCGTTTTAGTCCTGATAACCGTTGGGGATATTTTCCTTCTGTAGGATTCACCTGGCGCGCCAAAAATGAAGGCTTTTTAAAAGATATAGCTGCAGTGTCCGAACTGAAGCTCCGTTTAAGTTATGGAAAAACCGGGCAGCAAGATGGCATCGCCAACTATTCTTATTTGCCTAATTATACCATCAGCGGCAACGAGTCGATGTATCGCTTTGGTGATGAATACTACTATTTAAATTCACCTGTGGCCTACGATAAAGACATTCGTTGGGAAAATACAACAACCTATAATGCTGGAGTCGATTTTGGCTTTAGCAACAATCGGGTCTATGGTAGCGTGGATTATTACTCGAAAAAGACCAAAGACCTGCTCAGCACGATTCCCGTTCCTGTAGGCTCTAACTTTAGCAATTTCCTGTTGACCAACGTGGGTAACATGGAAAACCAGGGGCTGGAGTTTAATGTACACTTCGTCCCGCTAAAAACGGATAATTCGACCTTGGACATCGGTTTTAACCTAACTTATAATAAGAGTAAAGTAACCAATCTGACACAGAGTGATGATCCAAACTTTATTGTAGAGACCGGTGGTATCCGTGGTGGTACAGGCGGAAATATCCAGGCGCATAAGGTTAATTTCATGCCAAACAGTTTCAATGTTTTCCAACAGGTATATGATGAACAGGGGCATCCTGTCGAAGGTGTCTATGTTGACCGTAATGGAGATGGCGTTATCAGCGATAACGATCGCTATCTGTATAAATCACCGTTACCGAAATATCTTTTGGGTTTTACGGCGGCATACAGCTATAAAAAATGGTCGGCAACAACGGTATTGCGCGCAAATTTGGATAATTATGTCTACGACAATGTTTCCTCTAATTTGGGAAGCGGGGCAAATATCAACGATCAGGCCGTTTTGGTGATCAATAATGCACCTGTGGATTTCTTTAATACCAATTTTCTGCTCAAACAGCTCCGAAGTGATTACTACATTAAGAACGCTTCGTTTTTGAAAATGGATAATGTCAACCTGAGTTATAACCTTGGAAAATTTATCCGGAATAGTAACGCTTCAATGTCGATTTCTGCAACTGTACAAAATGTATTTACGATCACCAATTATAAAGGTGTTGACCCAGAGATATCGAACGGTATAGACGATCGCTTTTATCCGAGGCCAAGGACTTATGTATTGGGTGTAAATGTGAGTTTTTAAACGATATAACAATGAAAAAATTAAATAAATATATAGGTGTATGCTTGCTGGCTATAGCACTGAGCAGCTGCCATAAGGATTTGGATCTAAAACCGACCAACGACGTAACTGCAGATGTAGCCTACAGTGATTTTAAAGGCTATACCTCGTCTTTCGCAAGATTATATGGATCATTGACCTTAACCAGTACATCGGGGCCGAATAACTCTGATCTGGGAGGATTGGATGCCGGTACATCGGATTTTTTACGCCTCTTTTGGAACGCACAGGAACTTACAACCGATGAGGCCGCCTGTGCCTGGCTCAATGATTCGGGGATTAGCGGACTGGATTACCTCGATTTTGACGATAGCAATCCCATGCTCCGTGGTCTTTATACCCGCTGTGTCTATAGTGCCACACTTGTCAATGAATTTTTAAGAGAAAGTACAGATGCTAAATTGGCCGAACGCGGTATTTCAGATGCCGATAAAAAAGAAATCGCTTATTATCGTGCCGAAGCAAGATTCTTACGTGCTTATAATTATTGGGTGCTGCTTGATTTGTTTGGAAATCCACCATTTGTAACCGAAGAAACTCCTGTCGGAAAAGTATCGCCGCCTCAGATCAAACGACCTGAACTTTTTGCGTATGTAGAGAAAGAGCTGTTGGAAGTTGCAGGCCAGCTAAAAGGTGCCAAACAGAATGTATATGGTCGTGTCGATCAAGTTGCGGCATGGGGGCTGTTAGCTCGTTTATACCTCAACGCTGAAGTTTACCTGGGTGCCGGTAATAAGAAATATACCGAAGCGATTACATACGCAGAAAAAGTACTGAACTCGACCTATAGTTTGGGGACAAATTATCGGGAGCTCTTTTACGCGGATAATGATGTGAACAACCCCGAATTTATTTTCTATCTGCCTTATGATGGAACCAAAACACAGAGCAAGGGTGGTACAACTTATCTGATCAATGCAGCTATTGACGCAACGATGGATCCCACTTCTTTCGGTGTACCCGGCGGCGGTTGGGCCGGAAATCGGACACGCGACAATATCGCAACGATTTTCGGAGACTACAGCGGAGCAACGGACAAGAGGGCAATGTTTCACTTAAATACAAGCGTTAAAATTGAAGATATCGCCGTCTATAAGCAAGGACTGGCGGTTACCAAATTCCGCAATGTGAACAAGGACGGAAAAACTGCTCCTCCGGCAGCTGAAGGTTTCGTTGCTTCGGTGGATTTCCCGTTGATCCGTCTGGCAGAGATGAACTTGATCTATGCTGAGGCGACATTGCGTGGCGGCTCTGGCGGCAGCTTGGCCAAGGCGCTGGACTATGTCAATAAACTGCGTGTACGTGCCTATGGAAACAACAGTGGGAACTTAATGAATCTTTCTTTGGATGATATTCTCAATGAGCGTGTGAAAGAATTATACTGGGAAGGATTTAGACGTTCGGATTTAATCCGCTATGGCAAATTTACGGGTGATAATTACCTCTGGCCTTTTAAAGGTGGTGTGCTTGCAGGTCAGGCAGTTGCCGGGTATAGGACGCTGTTCCCACTTCCTGCTTCGGATATTATTGCGAACTCCAATCTTGTACAGAATCCAGGCTATAATTAATCAGCATCGGACAGGAAGACGGCGAGTCTCTTCCGGTCAATGTAGCCTTACCTGTAATAAGACAATTGTTGACAGATGAAACCGGGCAATATCTATTGTTCGACGCATTGGCGAATGGTCAGTTACCTGGGCTTTCATCAGCTATTGAAAACAAAAATTAAACAGATGAAAATTAGACACTATATCGGGATCATGCTGCTATTTATCGTGGCGTTCCAAAGTTGTAAAAAAGACGAGACGCGCGCTATATTGGCTAGCGGGGAGGACATAAAGCCGGCGACTTTAAGCCTCGATAAAACGAATGTAACCTTGTCAAAAGATAACGCAGAGGATACGGTACTGCACCTTAATATGATTCAGCCTGACTTTGGTTTTCAGGCTGCAGTGACCAATGTCCTTCAGTTTGGGCTTAAAGGTGACAATTTTAAAACTGTAAAGGAAGTGGTTATTCCTAGTGGTCGGAGCACCGTAGGTTTTACGGGTTATGAGCTGAATAGCTATTTACTTGCTTTGGGTGTGTCAACAGGGACCACTTCTGAATTTGACGTGCGCATAAAGTCAAGTATCAACGCTAAAATTACGGTGGTGTATTCTGCTTTAGCTGGTCTGAAGGCGATCCCCTTCGCTTCAACAAGTTATTTATATGCCATAGGGGCTTATGAGGACTGGGTTGAAGCCAATGCTGAATCGTTGATTTCGCCGACGAGTAATGGGATCTATACCGGTATCATCAATTTTCCAGAAGAAAAATTGACCTTTAAACTGACTCCTGAGCGAAATTGGAGCAATTCATATGGAGAAACAGAGCCAGGTAAGATCGTTTACAATGGTGGTCAAGACATCAAGGCTCCACGTGCCGGTAATCTCGAATTGGAAGTAAACACAACAGCTAACACGATTTCTTATAAAGACCATAGCTGGGGCATTATTGGTAGCGCCACGCCTAAGGGCTGGGATGCCGATACGGATATGAAATTCGACAATGCCAATCAGGTATGGAAGCTCACAGTGAGCTTGACTGCAGGCGAGATCAAATTCCGTAAAAACCACGATTGGGGAACCAATTTTGGCGGGACTAATGGCACCTTGGCTGCTGGCGGTGCAAATATCGCCGTTGCCAATGCCGGTACCTATGATATTGTCGTGGATTTCAATGCAAATACTTATACGTTGACGAAGAAATAGCAGATTATGTTAAAAAGAAATATGAAGATCACCACCCTATTGGTAGCGCTAACTGTGCTTGGATGGAGCCCCTTGATGGGGCAATCCATTCAACGTGTCGAACCCTTAAACTGGTGGGTCGGAATGGAAAATCCGACGCTACAACTTGTGGTTTATGGACCTGAGATAGGAAAAAGTGAAGTTCAGATCGAAGATAAGAACATCGAACTAGTCAAAATCAATCGTGTAGAAAATCCCAATTACCTGTTTTTGGATGTCAAGGTGGCTGCTTCGGCCCAACCGGGATGGTCAACTTTTACCTTTCGTCAAGGAAAGAAAAAACTGACTTATCGTTATGAGTTGAAGCAAAGAGATCAAAAAGTAAAAGCGCAAGGAGTAAACAGTGCCGATTTGATCTATCTGATTATGCCTGATCGTTTTGCCAATGGAAATAAGGCAAATGATCAAGTGAAAGGTATGTTGGATATGAGCTTGAACCGGGATTCAATGTACTTGCGTCATGGTGGCGATTTGGAAGGTATTATCGGGAAACTGGATTACCTGCAAGATCTTGGTGTTACATCCTTGTGGCTGACTCCCGTGTTGACCAATGACATGCCACAGGCCTCGTACCATGGTTATGCCAATACCGAAACATATCATATAGACCCTCGCTTTGGCAGCAATGACACTTATGTGCAATTAGGCGAACAGCTCCACCGGCGTCAGATGAAATTGATTTTTGATGTGGTGCCCAATCATATTGGAAGTTATCATTGGACGGTGAAAGACAAACCGATGGCAGACTGGCTCAATGAATGGCCTTCCTATACGCAGACATCCTACAAAGATCAGGCTGTTTTTGATCCTTATGCCTCGGCAGATGACAAAAAGAAAATGGTCAAAGGTTGGTTTGTTCCCACCATGCCCGATATGAACGAACAGAATCCATACGTTCAAAATTACCTGACCCAAAGCCATATCTGGTGGATAGAGACCGCAGCAATAGACGGATTCCGAATAGATACCTATCCGTACAATGATCTGGATTTTATGGCTAAATGGACCGATCGCATTCTGCAGGAGTATCCAAAGTTTACCTTTTTTGGGGAGACATGGGTACACGGGGTTGCCAATCAGGCTTATTTTCTGGGCGGAAAACGAGTTGGTCAGGACGTGGATTCCAAGTTGATGGGCGTAACCGATTTTCAGCTTAATTATGCCATAGGTGATGCGCTCAACCAAAAGACAGAATGGACTGCCGGAGCCAATAAATTATATTCGACCCTGGCCTCAGATTTTCTATATCCACATCCAGAGCAAAATGTGCTTTTTTTGGATAACCACGATAAGGATCGTTTTTTCTCCGTTGTAGGCGAAAACGTGCAGAAATATAAATCAGCAATGGCTTGGCTTATGACAACAAGGGGTATCCCACAGTTGTACTATGGAGCTGAAATTCTGATGAAGAATTTCTCTAATCCCGACGGCTTGCTAAGGGAAGACTTTCAGGGTGGTTTTATAGGTGACAAATCGAATAAATTTACAGCTGACGGAAGAACGAAAGCCGAGCAGGATATGTGGAGTTATGTGCAGACCTTAGCCAATTACCGAAAACAACATACCGTTCTGCAAACCGGTAAAACGATGCAATATGTGCCCGAAGATGGCGTATATGTTTATTTCCGTTACAACGAAAAGCAAACTGTTATGGTCGTGATGAATTGCAATGATGTCGCGAAGGAACTTAAACTCGATCGCTTTAGGGAACGAAATAACCAGGTGAAGTCCTATTTCGATATTATTCAAAAGCAAGAGACCAATCCAGTTGACCATAGCTTGAAGTTGGACGCTTACGAGACTAAAGTGTTTGAGCTTAAGTTTTAACACAATTTAAAATTCTATAGAATTCATTTTTCGATGATTAATTATAATACTGTAAAAGCCGTAATATTTGATTTGGACGGTGTGTTGGTGGATACGGCGGTCTACCATTTTCAAGCCTGGCACAGATTGGCAGAAGGCTTGGGTTATTCGTTTTCTCTTGTTGACAATGAACAGTTGAAAGGGGTCAGTCGCATTGAATCCCTCGAGCTTATTTTAAAATGGGCGGGGGCGAAAATATCCGATGCTGAAAAAGCGGATTTGCTGTCACTTAAAAACAAATGGTACTTGGAGCTGATTGAACAACTCAGCCCTGACCACTTGCTTTCAGGTAGTTTGGATCTATTAGAAAAACTCCGGAAAAAGAGAATTAAGATTGCATTGGGGTCAGCCAGCAAGAACGCGATGGGCATCCTTGAAAAAACGGGGATTATCAGCTATTTCGACGTATTGATTGATGGAAATGTGGTGCAACTGTCTAAACCTAATCCAGCAGTTTTCCTGAAGGGAGCTGAGGCTTTGGGAATTGAGCCGGCATGCTGTCTCGTGCTGGAAGATGCCCAGGCGGGGATCGATGCGGCAAGGGCAGCCGGCATGCAGGTCATAGGAATTGGGCAGGCTGAACATCTTAACGGAGCAGATTTAGTGGTAGCCGATTTAGGAGCCTTAGTCGATAAATTTTAAGAGCAATTCAAGTGATGGAAGCAAGGCGTAGATCATATTGGCAAAGAAGACCAGAATGATTGAGGCAGAGTATCCGTCGCGCATTGAAAAAAATATAAAGATGAAAACATATATCAAACATAACCCTTGGCAAATTATCGAAGACACCTTTCGTCCCGAACATAATGAATTTTCGGAAAGTATCTTCGCTATTGGTAATGGTCGGATGGGGCAGAGGGCTAATTTTGAAGAAGAATTCAGCGGGAAGTCGTTACAGGGATCGTACCTAGCGGGTATTTATTATCCTGACAAAACACGCGTGGGCTGGTGGAAAAATGGGTATCCCGAATATTTTGCCAAGGTCATCAATTCCATCGATTGGATAGGCCTACATATTCTAGTGAATGGGCAGGTTCTCGACCTAAACAAAGTTGCGGTCAAATCTTTTGAACGTCGCCTGGATATGCAAAATGGGGTTTTATACCGCAGTTTTATTGTGGAAATGCCCGATGGGGCACAGTTGAAGGTTGAAGCAAGCCGGATGTATCATCTGTTTGCTTCGGAAACAGCTTCATTACAGTACAACATACAGGCACTTTCCGGTCCGATTGCTTTGGAGGTCCGCTCGCATTTAAATGCTGAAGTTGTCAATCGAGACAGTAACTACGACGAGCAATTTTGGGAAAGCACAGCGCAGGGAAGAGATGGTGAAAATACCTTTGTGGCGGCGCGTACCAAGAAAACTGGCTTTGAGGTGTACGCCCTGCTTACAACTACCGTGACAGGACCTACAGCCGTTGTCGAAGTGCAAGATACGGTGACAAGTCGAGGCTGTATAGCAGAAATTTATAAGACCGAGCTAAGCGAATCTCAAATTTGTCGCGTTGAAAAGCGAGTTTCCATTGTTACATCACAGAACCATGTGTCGGCAGAGCTAGAAGTGGCTGCTTCGGTCAATTTACATAAGCTAGATGCACTGAGCTATGAGCAACTAAAGGAGAAACAAGCAGCAGCTTGGCAAGCGATCTGGGCAGAAAGTGACATTGAAATCAGTGGTGATGTTGCTGCGCAGCAGGCTATACGCTATAATATATTTCAGCTCAACCAGACCTATACCGGCGAAGATGAGCGACTCAATATTGGTCCGAAAGGTTTTACCGGAGAAAAATATGGCGGTGTCACCTATTGGGATACTGAAGCTTATTGTATTCCTTTTTACCTCGCAACACAATCTCCAAATATTGCGCGTAACTTGTTGATTTATCGTCATCAGCAATTGGGTAAAGCCATCGAAAACGCCGCTAAACTTGGCTTTACCAATGGAGCTGCACTTTATCCCATGGTGACGATTAATGGTGAGGAATGCCATAATGAATGGGAAATTACGTTTGAGGAAATTCATCGCAATGGAGCTATTGCATTCGCGATTTATAACTATGTCCGTTACACCGGTGATCAGGACTACATCTGGTCACACGGCTTGGAAGTCTTGATTGCGATAAGCCGATTCTGGGCACAGCGCGTTAATTGGAGCGCTGAGCGCCAGCAATATGTCATGTTGGGGGTGACGGGACCAAACGAGTATGAAAACAACGTGAACAACAACTGGTATACCAATCGGATTGCTTCCTGGTGCCTAGAATATACACTGGACTGTTTAAACAAGCTGGCGCAGCTGAACTCCGACATTGCTGACGCATTAAAAACGAAGTTAGCCATAGGAGTGGAGGAACAGGAAAAATGGCAGCATATTATCGATAACATGTATTATCCTTTTGATGCGCAGCGCGGGGTGTTTCTGCAACAGGATGGTTTCCTCGACAAAGAGTTAATTCCTGTGGCCGAACTTGATCCGGCTCAACGACCGATCAACCAGCGTTGGAGCTGGGATAGGATTCTACGTTCCTGTTACATCAAACAGGCCGATGTGCTGCAGGGCTTTTACTTTCTCGAAGACCAGTTTGATCTTGAAGCCTTAAGGCGACATTATGAATTCTATGAGCCGTTTACGGTACATGAAAGCTCGCTTTCTCCTTGCGTCCATGCGATATTGGCTGCTAAGTTGAATAAACCAGAAAAAGCCTATGAATTCTATCTGCGGACCTCTCGTTTGGATCTGGATGATTATAATAACGATACCGAAGACGGTTTACATATCACTTCCATGGCGGGTACCTGGATGACAATCGTAGAGGGCTTTGCAGGAATGCGGATTAAGGACGGAAAACTGTATTTAAATCCAATGTTGCCTAAAGAGTGGGAAGGGTATAAATTCCGTGTCTTATTTCGCGGTGCGACCTTGTTGATTACGGTACGGTCGGATGGATTTACGATCGAAAATGACAGTGACACTGCGGCCCATATCCAGACGGAGGCAGAAGCTTTCATTCTGGCTGCACAAAGCAAAAAGCAGGTGTTTCAGGTTCGGTAAGCCCCTGCTTTCAGCAGCGTAAGAACCAATCTTATCCTGCTGAAAATAGGGATTAAGTGATAATTAAATTGTATTTTGTCTTAAATTTTGATAGCCTATTATGGGAAATAAACCTGAATTAAGCATTAGCCAGGTCATCAATATGAGTTTTGGGTTTTTGGGCATACAAATGGGGTTTGCCTTACAAAACGGCAATGCTTCCCGTATTCTACAGACATTTGGTGCTGATGTAGAACACCTGTCGCTGTTTTGGCTTGCGGCTCCGATTACGGGGATGATTGTGCAGCCAATTATCGGGCATTATAGCGATCGAACCTGGAATAAATTGGGGCGTCGTCGGCCTTATATTTTGGTGGGTGCACTGCTGACCACCATAACCCTGTTTTTGATGCCGAATGCAGCAGTATTTACCACATTGCTAGCACCACTTTGGATAGGAGCAGGACTATTAATGTTTATGGATGCTTCCATCAATGTGACAATGGAGCCCTTTAGAGCCTTAATTGGCGATAATCTACCGAGTAACCAACGTAGTCTTGGATTCTCCGTACAAACCTTTCTGATCGGTATTGGAGCCGTATTGGGATCGTTACTTCCCTTTATACTGACAAAATATTTTCATGTGCAGGGAACTTCCGAAGCTGGTCAGGTGCCAAACAATGTGATATATTCTTTTTACTTTGGTGGTTTTGTACTGCTTCTAACGGTGTTGTGGTCGGTGTTTAAAACGAAGGAATATACGCCACAGGAATTACGGTCATTTTCCGATACCCTGGTGGTTGAACAGGAGACAGCGCCAAAATTTGGTTTGCGCGCTATTGCCAGCGATATTGGTAAGATGCCATTGATCATGCGCAAACTCGGTTGGGTTCAATTCTTTTCCTGGTTTGCCCTTTTTATGATGTGGGTATATACAACTCCTGCGATTGCAGATTCGGTTTTTTACCTGCGGGAAGGAAATCGGCAGGATCTTTATATGGAGGCGGCCAATTGGGTGGGCGTGCTTTTTGGTATTTACAATGGGGTATCGGCTCTATATGCTTTGTTTATTCCGCGGATAGCCAAACAGCTCGGGCGTGGAAAAACGCATGCGCTTGGGCTTTCCATTGGAGGACTTTCGTTGATTTCATTGTTTCTGATTAAAGATGCTAATCTGCTGATTCTTCCCATGATCGGTATTGGTATCGCTTGGGGAAGTATTTTAGCGATGCCTTATGCCATTTTGAGCGATCACCTGCCTGCAGGGAAAATGGGGGTTTATATGGGGCTTTTCAATTTCTTCATTACCTTACCACAGATTGTATGTGGATTTTTTGGAGGAATGATCATCAAATATTTTTTTCATAGCCAATCCATTTATGGCTTGTTGTTGGCCGGTGTATTTATGCTGCTGGCTGCATTCTTTGTTCCCAAGAGTAAACGCTAAGATCATTATCGTAGACGTAGTAAATAGAGCTTACGTCTACGATTTTCTGCTCACTTGGCCCAGCTCCTGCAATTGGATTTTCATCATCTCCTTAAGTATACTAATTTGCTTTAGTTAGCACGGCTCGCTTTTACACAGCGGGATAATTTCGTTCGATTTACTAAAACTTGTGCGTATCAATTGCTGAAAAATGCACCATCATTTGCTGAACACGTATACATTATTTACTGTTTTCAAGAATATAGTTGCTCGGCGACATACCATAATGTTTATGGAAGTCCCTGGAAAAATTGGATTGCACGGTGTAACCTACCATCGTTGATACTTGGGTAATGTTGTATTCTTTCTGGGTAAGCAGTTCTGCCGCTTTTTTTAATCGTGAAATATTGATCAATTCATTGGGTGTTAGGTCGGAGAGTCCTTTGATTTTACGGTAAAGGGTCGGACGACTCATATGCATCAGTTTGGCCAGTTCATCCACATTAAGGTCTATCGCTGAAATATTCTCATAAATAACCGTATTGAGCTGACTGATGAAATCTTTGTCAGGACCCGAAACGTTGATATCTATTAAGTTGGAGCTGGGTGCGTTAGTGAAGTAATTCTTGATAATTTTTCGGTTCTTGAGAATATTGCGTATTTGTACCATGAGGAATTCAAGCGAAAAAGGTTTTTCGATATAAGCATCGGCACCATTTTTTAATCCCTGAATTTTGGAATCCAATGCATTTTTTGCGGTCAGAAAGATCACCGGAATATGACTATAGAGAATATCTGTTTTGATACGTCTGCATAAAGCCAAGCCATCCATAATAGGCATCATGATGTCTGTCAGTACCAGTTGTACATTTTCTTGGTCTAATATTTCGAGCGCTTCGGCACCATTGCCGGCTCGTAGGATTATATAGCTGGTTTTTAATTCTTTATTGAGGTAGGCAAGGATTTCTTTATTGTCTTCGACGAGTAGAATCACCGGTTTTTCTTCCTCCTGCTCGTCTGGTTTATCATTTAATACATGATCGTGATTATCTTCCTGAAAAGATTTGATGTCCAGTGATTGTTCTTGAAAAATCGGTACGGACAGCAGGAATATATTGCGGTTTTCTTCCAGATAGACAAGTGACAAGGTTCCTTGGTGCAATTCGACCAAGGAGCGGGATAGGGGAAGGCCAATACCTGTCCCCGTATCTTTATCGGATTCGTTCAATCGATAAAATGGTTCAAATATTTTTTCTCTTTTTTCATAAGGAATAAGCTCACCATCATTCTTAAATTCGATATTGAACATAATATCATCGCTATTAAAAGGGAGGAGCCTGACATAGACTTCTTCATCTGCATATTTGATGGCGTTGTGAATAAGATTAGTAAAGATTTTTCGGAGGGCTTCCTCATCCACATAAGCAGCGAGACTGATACGTGGCAGGCTAAGCTCATAATGCAACTGTTTATCTTTTGCAAGATAATTTAGGTCGTGGAATACTTCGGATAGGAGTGTGTTGATGTCCGTTTTAGTAAAAATAAGGCTCATATTGTTGGTTTCTGCTTTTCTAAAATCCAGTAGTTGGTTGGTCAGGCGAATTAAACGCGCTGTATTCTTTTCAATTAGTGCGAGATCCTTGGCTGTGTCGCTATCGGTAAATTTCTGTTGGTTTATTATCTTCTCAAGGGGCATTTTGATCAGGGTGAGTGGCGTACGAATTTCGTGGGCCAGATTGGTAAAAAACTCCAGTTTGAGATTATAAATTTCCTGTTCTTTTTTTCGTTCATAGCTATCCATCTTTTGAGCATTATTGGCCTTTATAAGTAGAAAATAATACCGTAATACGAGCAGTATAATCGTACCAAAGCTCACAAAATAAAGTAAGTACGCCCAGCTTGATTGCCACCAGGGGGGCGAAACAATGATGAGCAGTTTTTTTTCTGTCGGATTCCAGACGCTGTTGTTATTTGCACCCCTGAACTTAAACGTATACTTACCTGGTGGAAGTTTATTGTAATAGATTTTTTGATTTCCCGTAATATCGGTCCAGCCTTTATCATAACCTTCCATGATATAACGATAGGGATTGCTCTTTGGGGAAACAAAGCTCAAGGCTGCTATATGGAAGCTGATATTGGAATTGTCGTAGGTTAAGTGTATCTCTTTTGATAGGGAGATGGATTCTTTGAGTATGCCATTTTCACGAACCGGCACACTGACATTGTTGATCTGAATGCCGCTGATGAATATGGGTGGAATAAAACTGTTCTTAATGGATTTTGTGGGGTTGAAGCTTACCATTCCTTTGATAGTCCCGAAATATAAAGTTCCGTCGCTATCTTTAAAAGCCGAATTATAATTAAACTGATCTGCGGGAAGCCCATCTCTGGAGGTATAGATGACCCTTCGAGGGACACCCTCGTCCAGCCGGACCAGTCCACCGCCGGTCGATATCCAGATGCTGTTGTTGTCGTCTTCCAAGACCTTGAATACTTGATTAGAAGGTAAACCGGATTCGGTCAGGTAGTTGGTGAAACGTCCATCACGGCGGTATTTCGAAAGGCCGCTTTCGGTGCAAAACCATAAATTCTTTTTGCTGTCTTCAAATAGGCCGTTGACGTAATTATTGACGAGTGTATTTTGTTTACCTTGTTCGGACAGCAAATGCTGTATTTCTCCCGAGCTGCGGTTATACTGGAAGATCCCACTGCCATAGGTATTGATCCAGAGTATACCATATTCATCTTCATAAATGCCTTGTATCCATGCTTGAATAGGAAGGAGATCAAAACTGTCCTTATTTTTGTTGTAGGCGTATAAAGCGCGGTCTGTGCCAACAAACATCGTATTGTCTTTGGACTTATAAATGCATACGGCGAAGCTACTTTGTAAGGGACCTTGGCCGATGCGGTCATAGTGCTTTTTTAATTTTCCAGTCTTTACGTCGAGAATGTCAAGTCCATGTGTGGTGGATCCTACCCAAAGATCGTCGCCGATTGTTGCCAAGCCATGGACATTGTTATGCGCAATACTGCCTTTTTTTCCGTTGGCAATGAAATGCTGGATTTGTTGTGTTTGGGCATCTATTTTGTTCAATCCGCCATCTTCTGTTCCGATCCAGAAATTTCCATAGCGATCTTTTTTGATATCGTGTACAATATTACCTGATAGGGCTGATTTTCCAAATCCGGACAAATACTTCTTGAAATTGTCGAATTGGTTGCTGTATTGGTTAAAGCCACCGAAAAATGTTCCAAACCAGATATTGTCTTCACGGTCCCGATAGAAATTCAGGACAGCATTGTCAGAAATGGCAAATGGATTGAGCAGGTCTTTTTTGATGTGTTGGCTCTGGCCTGTGTGAATATCATAGGTGTATATTCCGGTTTCAGTTCCAATCCAGTATGTCGACTCTGTTTGTTGAATAATACAGTTTGCCTGAATGACTTTGTTGGGGTAATGACTTGCAAATAGATTTTTTAATGTGCCATTTTTGAAATCAAACAAATAAGCCGAATTGATTGTTCCGACCATTAGCAATGAATCGTTGATCGCATATACGGTTTTGGTATTCGCTAGTGTTTGTCGATCGATCTTTTTAAGATCAACAGGGAAAAATTTACCCGTATTAACCTGATACCGTAGTATTGTACTGTTATTGTCTGTTACCCACAACCCACCTTTCTTACTGCTGGTGATCGCTACTAGGGTATTTTTGTTGAGATCAAATGGGGATATTTCTCCTGTATAAGAATTGTAACGGTACAGTTTTCCATTGGAAAGCAACCATATAAAGCCTGCGTATTCGTGTATGGCATTTACTTCACCGATGGATATGAGCTTGAATGGTTTGAAATCTTCTTTTATGGGATCGTAACGATAGGCACCCCGTGTGGTACCCACCCATAGGACACCTTTGCTATCTGTGAGGAGGCTTAAAATAGAAGAACTTCCGATACTTGTCGAATCTGAAGCATTGTGTCGAAATATTTTAAATTGATTACCGTCAAAACGATTAAGGCCATTCCTCGTTCCTAGCCACAGAAAACCCTGAATATCTTGTGTAATACATTTGACCGTACTATTGGAAAGGCCATCGTGGGTCTGATAGTTTTTAAAATAGATCGATTGTGCCTGCAGGTTGATAACTGCCAGCAAGATATACAAAAGGAGTATGGTGGTTATTCTTTTCAAAACTGATTACGTTGAACTAAAAATAGGCAATTAAAAGATAAAAAAGAGTTTTACTGATACGCTTTGATATAAAATTGAGACGCTCTGATTGGACGAGATACAAGGATTTGCGCATTTTTATAAAACAATAATAACCAAATATAAACGTATGTTTCGCCCTAGAATTATGACAGGTATATCCTGTATCCTTGTTTTTCAGTTTGTTAGGTTTTTGTTTTTACAGGTGCGGCAATATCTTCACGATGATTTGGTATTCCATTTGGGCGTTAACGATTTTGATACTGATCGTTACGTATTTGCAATAATCGGGAAAGACCATACTCATTTCAAATGAGTTTTAGGACTAAAAATAAACCATTAAAAATCACTTATTATCAGCTGTGTATCTATTGCACACGATAAAAAATCAATTAAACCACCAATCAAAAAGCGTATGAAAAATAAACTACTTGCACAATGCGTAATGACGCTCACATTTCTGCTTGTATCTTTTATTGTAGTTGCCCAGACGAAAGTCTTGAAGGGGAAGGTTGTAGATGAGACTCAAAGTCCATTGGCAGGAGCTACGATCAAAGTAAAAGGGGGTACCGCGGCTACCACAACAGACACGGAAGGTTCCTTTACATTGACTATTCCCAGTGAAGCTAAAACGCTGGAAGTATCCTTTATCGGATATACTTTAAAAGAAGTACCTATTGTGGGGAGCGATATCACGGTAGCGCTTGAACCTAGTGCCGGTCAGGGCTTAGATGAAGTCGTTGTGATCGGTTATGGTACGGCCCGTAAAAAAGATCTAACGGGGTCTATGGTCACTATTGGAGCAAAAAACTTCAATAAGGGGATCATGACCAGTCCCGACCAACTCATACAAGGAAAGACACCAGGGGTGATGGTGATTAACAATACGGGGCAACCTGGGGGATCAACCACAGTACGTATTCGTGGGAATTCATCGATCCGCGCCAGTAACAACCCGTTATTTGTGCTCGATGGTGTGCCGATGTCGGGCAACTCCCCTCTGCCCGAAGGAAGAGGAGGTTTTTCTTCCGACAGAGGAAATCCTTTAACTTACTTAAATCCGGGTGACATTGCTAGTATGGACATCCTTAAAGATGCTTCGGCTACGGCAATTTATGGATCACGTGGGGCAAATGGTGTAGTCATTATTTCCACGAAAAGAGGTAAAGTAGGACAGCCCGAGGTTTCTGTGGGAGCCTCTGCAGGTGTTTCTACCATGCGGGAATATCCTGATGTATTGGATGCAGCGCGATTCAGAGAGGCGTTGAAATATTATACACCATCTGAAGTGGCAAATGCTGATTTTGGTGGTAATGAGGATGCTTTTAAAGCAATCACAAGAAAAGCCATCACGCAAAATTACTATGCTGACGTGGCGGGCGGAACCGAACATGGTAAATACCGTCTTTCGGGTGGGTATTTAAACCAAAATGGTATTATTCGTGGCTCACAACTGAAGAAATATACAGCCAATTTTAACGGGAATTTCCGTTTTTTGGAAAACAAACGATTGGGATTGGATTTTGCAGTCTTTTTGACGCAAATGGATAATAAATACGCACCGATCAATGCGATGGTAGGTTCTGAAGGAAATGTGATTTCCCAAGCACTGCAATGGAATCCAACGCGACCATTACGCGATGAGCAAGGTAATTTGACCTTTGTGAGTTCAACCACACGAAATCCATTGACAAGCATTGAAGCCTTTAAGGACTTGGCGACAACCAATACAATGGTGGTCAATTTGGCGCCATATTATAAAATTACAGATGATTTAGAGTATCGCTTTATTTATAGTGCGATGCGACAAACAGGAAACCGCGAGGGTATGTACCGCGCCGGGCTTATTGATCCTTCTGCTGTGAACAATGAGCAGGCTTTTATCTCCAATAACGGGGAAACCAACTTGCAAATGACGCATATGCTCTCCTACAATAAACAAATCAATTCAGATTGGAGTGTCAATGCAGTAGCAGGCTACGAGTATTTGGATTATAATTATAATAATAACATTTCCTTTGGCGGTGGATTTCGCTACCTGGGGTTAGATTATTTTGACTATCTACAATATACGCCTGTTTCCACGCGTGAAATATCGTCGTATAGAAGTCCAACAAACCAATTGCAATCGCTTTTTTTACGGGGCGGCTTCAATTACTTAGACCGTTATTTATTCACTGCAACAGTGCGAAGGGATGGTTCAACGAAATTTGGTTCAAACAACAAATACGCCATGTTCCCTTCGTTGGCCGTAGCCTGGAATGTTAATCAGGAAGAGTTTTTAAAGTCTTCCGGTATCTTTGACCAATTGAAAGTGCGATTGGGTTGGGGAAAAACAGGTAACCAAGAATTCCCTTCTGGTGCCTCATTGAATAGATTGGTCTTCGGTAATCAGAGTGTAAGCCAGGCTAACTATGGAAATCCTGACTTGAAATGGGAAACTTCGACGACGATCAATGCGGGTATAGATTTCGGAATCTGGGGCAACCGTCTATATGGATCCATTGATTATTTTAATAAAAAGACCACAGATGCGCTATTTGAGCAAACGCTTGCACAGCCAGCTCCTGCGGGACGTATTTGGGTAAATTTGGACGGTGAGATTGTCAATAAAGGGGTAGAGGTCGCGTTGACAGGTACAATTATTAAAAATGACAATTGGACTTGGGATTTGACAGGTAATGCAACATTTCTTAAGAATAGTGTAAGTGGCCTTGTTGGTTATTATGAGACAGGAGCACTCCGCGGACAAGGTTTTTCTGGTGTATTGGGACAACGAATGGTCAATGGCCAGCCATTGAATGTATGGTATTTGGCCGATTACCAAGGTATCGACCCGCAAACCGGAATGAGCATGTACCGTGGACAGGATGGTAGTATCAGTACGGCCAACGATCCTGCAATTAATAAGTTTTATATGAACAGTCCAAATCCAACCACATTATTGGGTATCTCCACCAATGTAAATTATAAACAGTTTTCTTTGGCTGCCAATATGAATGGCGCTTTTGGACATTATCTATTCAATAATACGGCAGCGACAACTTTGGGATTGAGCAATTTGTCATCACGGAATATCGGTTCAGCATTCTTTAATACAGCTGTAAAAGAGTCTACTTCCAATTCGGCTGCGCCTTCGACGCGATTCCTTGAAAAAGGTGATTATCTAAAAATGGCTAATCTTACTTTAAGCTATCGTGTTGGAAATGTAGGCAGAACACTGAAGAATTTAAATGTATCCCTTACTGGACAGAATCTTTTCATCATCACGAAGTATACAGGGTTTGATCCTGAGGTGAATACAGATGGTGCAACAAATGGTATTCCTTCGTTGGGTATCGAATATTTACCATATCCACCGGCAAGAAATATCCTATTGGGGGTTAACTTCTCACTTTAAGCGTATACTGTAGATCATTAGATAATAAAAAGAGGAGAGTATTAAGATTGATTTAAACATATTCATATTAGTGAATGAATAAATCTGATCGCCTCATTACGAATGAAACACTAAAGGCAGTATGAATGCCTTACAGTCAAAATGGATGAATAAATAATCAAATTTAGACGGATGAAAAAGATGGAATTAAGAACTTTATTATATATCGGAATAATTGGCTCCATTGTAACAAGTACATTTTCTTGTACTAAACTAAAGGAGGAATTTAAAGGAGAATTGGAAGAGGGGACATCCAATGTGGATCCTGGAAGCTTGTTGATCACAGCTTATAATTCATTGAATACCCCTTATCAGCAGGAACAGCGCTGGGTGATGCAGGAAATATCCACAGATGCTGCTATGGCTCCTACACGGGGAGGTGACTGGGATGATAATGGGATGCATCGTGCGATCCATTTACATACCTGGAATGCTGATAATGGTTATATGAACAATACATTTGTAAGTCTTGGTACAGCCATCTATAATGCGGGTAATGTGTTGCGGTATAATCCGAGTGCACAGCAAGGTGCTGAAGCGAAGTTTATTCGTGCGTTGGTCATGTTCGATATGTTGGATCTCTATGGCGTAGTACCCGTCCGGGAAGGAGCCTCTTTTGAAGATTTTAGAATCGCACCAGAGGTGTTACAGCCACAGGCGGCTATTGATTATATCGTGAAGGATCTCAACGAAATTATAGCGAGTTTGCCTGCAAACGGTCCGAAAGCAGCCTATGTAGCCAATAAAAATGCGGCAAAAGCATTGCTGATGAAGATTTATTTGAATAAGGGAACATTTTTAAACAGACAAGCTCCTTCTTTTGCTGCCGAAGATATGGATAAAGTGGTGGCCTTAGCCAAGGAAATTACGGCTTCGGGATCCTATACTGTTTCTGCAAAGGGCAAGTACTTTGATAATTTCGCGCCCGATAATGACGAAAAGTCTACCGAAAATATTTTCACTTTATATAATAAAAATGGCGATAGAGGTGGAAATGTGGATCGTACCTGGAATACTATTGCGCATTATAATATGAGACCTGGGGGCTGGAACGGTTGGTGTACATTATCAGATTATTACGATAAATTTTCGGATGCCGATGAAAGAAGAGGAATTTACTATAATTATCCGGCTGATACGACTTCTAACAGAACAAAAGAATTCAAACGTCAAAATGTAGGTTTTTTTGCAGGACAGCAATACAATTGGAGTACAAACAAACCATTGATGGCGCGAAATCCAGCGAATGCACCTTTGGTCTTCACGCGTGAAGTGACCATCCGGACCTCTGGAGCTACATTGGAAACAGCGGGTATCCGTCCAATGAAGTATGCCTTTGATTATGCTGTCACTGGTCAACGAAATAACGACTGGGTAGTCTTCCGTTATGCCGATGTATTGTTGATGCAAGCAGAGGCTATATTAAGAGGCGGAACCGGAACTGCAACAGAGGCACTTGGATTAGTTAACACTATTCGGACAAACCGTGGTGTGAATAACTTGACAGCGTTGACGCTTGATAATATATTAGACGAGCGTGCGCGTGAGTTGTATTGGGAAGGTTGGAGAAGACAGGATTTGATCCGCTTTGGTAAGTTTTTATTAGCCTGGCAGGAAAAAGCTGCGGATTCCAGCCCGAAAACATTGGTTTATCCAATTCCGAGTCAACAGCTTGCTGTCAATCCAAATTTAAAACAAAATCCAGGATACTAGATTTTATTGATATCCATAAAACAAGCAGTTTCACGGTGTTTGTTTTAGTGCAAAGGTATTTAGATGACAAGTGATTTTTCTTATCATCTAAATACCTTCTTTTTTCTATATAGTGATTAAAACTAATCTATCTTAATACCAACTTATACCTCTTCACAATTTTTAATCAATTTTTAGACAGTAATCAGTCATTGTTTATTCAGTTTACACTGAGCAATCACTGAGCAATCACTGAACAAGCACTGTTAAAAGGACTAATTTGGTCACGAGTTGAAACGAACTTGCTGCGCCTAAAAAATACAAGAGAAGAAAACAGGACCCATAAGTTGCCTATCGGCAAAGTAGCTTTTATGAAAGAAAGCGCTTAAAATGGAGATTGAGGCGATGGCCTTATCGAAAATATTATCTTGTTTTTTTGATAAAAAATAATCACTTTAGAGGTGGATAACTAGCCAAAAAGCATGGGTCATTTTGATGGATCAAATTGAAATTCTGTCAGATACCAATTTCGATATTCTTTGGAAAGAGGATAACAGCATTGAAACAAGACTATCTAAATGTAGATTATGATGGATAAAATCCTACAGCGGGCACCGACTAACGAAAAGGAGTTTTTTTTAGCTTATCGTTATTGGTACAGGAAATTGTACTATTTTCTGTATCAGAAGACCCAATGTTCGAATCTGGCCGAAGATGTCGTCCAGCAGACTTTTCTAATTGTTTGGGAACGCAAGAATCATGCGAATCAGCAAATCCAATTCAGTACCCAGCTCTTTCAGATTGCATGAACAAAATTAATTGATGAGTTGCGGCGGCGTGCTTTGAATAGAAAATATGTAGAGTTTGAGAAACCTTTTGTACTGACCCAATATGAAGATCTTGAACGACAAATTGCCTATAAAGGAGAGTTAGAATACGTAAAAGAGCTGATTACACAAATGCCTTTTATGCGGCAACAGGTCTTTTATCTCCATAAAATTGAGGAATTGAGTTATAAAGAAATTGCCGTCAAATTGTCTATCTCCCCGAAGACGGTAGAAAACCACGTTAGCATTGGTCTGAAATTTATTAAAAAATTTTTTAAGTTGTCTTAGGGGACAAGCCCATCACTATTCGTATAACAGTTATATACCTATCCCGCTAAAAGGATAGAAACTGTTATGAATCGCAAATCCTTATTAAATAAATTCCTGGCGAATGAATGTTCTGCTGAGGAAGCGAAACTTGTCTTCAAATGGCTGAATGATGATCCGACCTTATTGGATGATTTCATTTCAGAAGATGACTGGGTTTCCTATATCAATCAGGAAAATAAGTCAAAACGTGGTGGTGATAGCCTGTTGAGAATCATTACTGTATTCATACTGTTTGGTTTCCTGTTCATCTTAACCAATCTTTTGAGCACATCAACTGATGAACCTTTACAAACAGCGAGTTTCATTCATGAAATTTACTACAACCCTTCTGCTCAGCCTAAAGAAATTGTTGCAGCGGACCATTCGATTTTAACCTTGGAACCCGGGGCACTGATTCAGCTGGGCATAAAACCGGATCTTGATTTTAGACGGGTTAAATTATTCAGTGGAAGGGTCAGTTTTAAAGTAGCGAAAGATCCTTCAAAACCTTTCATCGTCGAAAGCGGTACGTTGATGACCAACTGCGCTGGGAACAGAATTCATCGTGGATTATAATGCGGCAGTTGAACATGCGAATGGCAGGGACAAACGCATATTGGAGCAGTACTGGCAGCGGCATGTTCAGGAGAAAGAAAACTGAGCTTTAGGAGGCAAGGCCAGCAGCTGAGGCAGGTTGCTGCATTGCACCACACACTTTGCGCCGGGTTTCATTGCGCAGCCCGCCTCGCCGCCGCACGCAGGCAAATATTTGTACCTCATATACGCCTGCCTTCCCTACGTATTATAGAAAGAAGGGCACTGCACCGCCATTACAAACGTAGCTACGCAGGAAAACCGTCAAGGGTGTATAAACAACGGCTATCACCGTTGCCCTTGACAATTCCCTGCTTCCAACTCTGGTTGTTTAAGCGTTGCAATGGTCAGGAGTGTTTATATTCTATCGGAAGGAAATTCGTTAGCACTTTAAGATGAACTAATTACTTAGGTATCATTTCTGATATACTTTAAATCTGGCTACTAATTTCTATAAATTGCGGTATGCGAAGACTCCTGTTAATGATGGTAAGCGGGATCTCCGGGATCAAATGTTCGTATGCCCTGGTAAGCCCGTACACGAGGATCGTGGTTATAGTAATGTAGATCAGTTCAGACCTGACCTTGTTGAACAGATACTTAAAAGGGGGACGTTTGTTCAATAACATTGTTGTACCTCCTGAAAAATATTTATCGTCACTTTTTTACATCGATTTCAATACAATATTAGTTGTCCGGATCATCTGCTTCCAGGTTATATTTCTTAAAGAGCTCGCGGGCGATGAGTTTCACGTTCCAGGCGAGTTCATCCGAGTTGCAGCGCTTCATGGTTAATGGCAGTTTTACGCCGTCTTCACATGCTGTTAATATCAAGGTAAATGATCCCTGCCCGGTGACCTGGTCATCTCCATGCAGCTCCTCAAATACCTGAGCAGCGAAATCCTTTTCTGTGCCAAGTTCCAGAGAACCTATCGTTTCCATTCCGAAAAGCGTGTTCAGTTCGAGACTGATATGATAGCTGCCTGCCATGCCGATCAAACTCCTTTGATAAAGCGGGATATAAAACGAGCTGCCCTTTCGGACAGCCCGTAAACTCCGGAGAATTCAACCTTATTTGATCTCGATCTGACGGGTCACCGATTTGGCCTCTTCTTTCTTAGGCACATTGATCTTCAGAACGCCGTCGGTATAGCTTGCTTCGATGCGGCTGTCGTCCGCACTGTCAGGCAAGGTGAAAGAACGCACGAAAGAACTATAGCTGTATTCGCGCTTATTGTATTTCTTACTGTTCTCGGTGTTCTCGCTGCGTTGTTCTACAGAAATGTTCAGCACCTGATGATCGATATTGATTTTGAAATCATCCTTCTTCAGGCCAGGAGCGGCAAGTTCGATATGGTATTCATCAGGGGTTTCGCTGATGTTAGCCGCAGGTACACGGGTCACCATACGGTCCGATAAGAAAGAATCATTAAAAAAAGATTCAAAGATGTCGTTAAAGCCTGGCATTAACGCATTTTGTTTTCGATCTGAATTAAATTTAACCAATGACATAACTTATTTCCTTTCTTAAACAATTAATGAATCAATTAAACTTAAGAACCGAAGTTCTGTGAACGATTAGTCAAGCAGCATGCCAATCCGAAATGGTTGTACAAAAAATGTTTAAAAAACAGCAATTATGCTATATTTTAACTGTTTCGCATGGCTTTTTCAATAGCAAAATAACAGCTTTAGGCCATTTGAAACTGAATTTTTTTCATCCTGTCTGACAACTTTACATAGTTAAATAACGCAACTAACGATCATCAACAAAAACAAAATACGAGACAGGCTTTTACGGTTATGGCTCAAGCAGCGCCTCGGGTTTTTAGAAACTACGGCAGCATGCTGTTAGGAAAATTGTACCCTGCGGCCTCTTATCCTATCCTTCTTTTTCAAGTTGTTTCTTTCCCCAGTTATGAAGATGCTCTATAAAGGGCATCAACTCCAGGCCGGTTTCGCTCAATGAATATTCCACTTTAGGCGGCACTTCGTGATACATTTTCCGGATGATGAGCTTGTCCTCTTCCAGCTCTCTCAAAGTTTGCGTAAGCATCTTGGTAGTGATATCAGGGAGGGTTCTGCTCAACTCTCCATACCGCAATACCGGTCGCATGCCCAGATGCCAGAGAATGCGACCTTTATATTTCCCGCCGATGCGTTTAAAAGCATATTCAACTCCACATTTTTGTATACACTCAGGAATTTCTGCATTTTTTTTCATGTTAATTTATTTACAACATTTTGATAATCAATAATACATACTTTTTGGTAGGTAAGATACAGATAAGTACATACTTGACAAAAGTATTGGAAAAATTTAATATTGTCCACATCAAACAGCAGAAAAATGGAATTAAAATCACAAAACAAATCAGGCTTAATGAAGGCGATCCGTCAGCACGAGTTTGGTGGTCCTGAAGTTCTCCTTTATGAGGACGCTCCGATACCTATGCTTAAGCAGGGCGAAGTGCTCATTCGGGTTCACGCGGTTGGTCTCAATCCGCCCGACTGGTACCTGCGTGACGGGTTTAAATCGCTTCCTCCTGAGTGGAGGCCAAAGGGGAACTTCCCGCTTATTCTGGGAACAGATGTATCGGGTGTGGTAGAGGCGGTGGCTGATGATGTTAGGGACTTCGCCGTCGGGGACGAAGTTTACTCGATGGTTCGTTTTCCGGAGGGTCTCTCTGTAGAAAGTGGTGCCTATGCCGAATACATCACCGCGCCCGCATCGCAGGTAGCGCTTAAGCCGGCCGCTATCGATCATATCCATGCGGCCGCTGCTCCTATGTCTCTGCTCACCGCCTGGCAATTCATGATTGAACAGGGGCATAATGTACCCAATCCGCTTCAGCCGAAGCAACATGAACCGGTGCCGCTTGAGGGCAAAAAAGTACTCATCAATGGTGCGGCCGGCGGTGTCGGCCACTTTGCCCTGCAACTCGCCAAATGGAAAGGGGCCTACGTGATCGTGGTGGCATCTGGTAAGCATGAAGTACTTTTGCGTGATCTTGGCGCTGACGAATTCATTGATTATATCAAGACCGTACCCGAGGATGAGGTGCGTGGCGTTGATCTGGTCATCGACTCGGTTGGCGGCCCAACGACTAGTCGTTTTTTACGTACGCTCAGGCGGGGCGGCGCACTCTTTCCCATTTTCGGGCTCGGCGCGTCCGGTGGAGCAGAGGCTGAGCAGCTTGGTGTGACGATGTCCACCACCCAGGTCCGTTCGAATGGTGCGCAATTGGCAGAAGTAGCCAAATTACTTGACAACGGTACGATACGCGTCGTCATTGATAGTGTTTTCCCGCTTGCCGATGCCCGAAAAGCCCACGAAAGAGCTGCTCAGGGAAGTATCCAGGGTAAGATTGTGCTCACCGTGGCCTAGAAAGATAAAGGCTCGCTAGGTTGGGGTCAAAGCACTACAGCGAGTCCCATTAAAAGGCTATCCATTACAGATAGCCTTTTCTAATTCTAATCGGTATAAGACCCTAAAAAACTTATTTATTTTATAACGACCATGAAGGATCTTGAACAATTAAAAGACAGGCTATTGATAAAGGAGCTCGTAGACAGGGTTTCAATTTTGGGCGACAGAAAGGATTTTAACGCGCAGGTCCAGCTATTTTCGGAAGATGCGTTGTCAGAAACTTTTGCCGGCGGAACTTCTATCTTAAAACTGCGGTGCCGGAGGGAAATGGCAGCAGCGTTTGGTAATTTCCTTAAGGATTACGAAACTGTTTACCATTTTAACGGACAGCACATTATAAGCATAGATGGCGATAAGGCCTCAGGAACATGTTACTGTACCATTACTTTGATTGGCACAGAGAACAGCAAAAGAATTAAAACCACCATTGGGGCGGTTTACCAGGATGATTATGTACGTGATGGTAACCGCTGGCTTATTGCTGAGCGAACAGGAACTTTTAACTGGCAGGATAAATCTGAGGTTTATCAATGATCAAGCAAAACATCTAATTAGCGTTAAGAAGCAAAGCCGGCTTAATCCACCATAATTTATGGAAGTTTACAGTAAGAGAATGAAAACTGAAAATAGCTTTATAGATAGACTGAGATAGGGTACTGATGATTTTGACTCACTACGATGATGTCCTGTGAGGTGTTAAGAGGCTGCTTGTTCGGCAGCCTCTCTAATATCAAAAACAGTTGGCAATTACTTCTGCACGAATGCCTCAAGATTTTCTGCCATTGGCTCAACTGTGTCCACTGCGTCTGTAATGGTCATCTCCGTAATGAATTCCTCTTTAGGGGTGCGTACCTTTTTCATATTGACTAACCAGTCGTTTTCTCCATCCCGGTAACCCAATGGTAGGATCACCGTACTTTTGTAACCGGTACCCTTTAACTTTAAAAGCTCGTCCAGTCTTTCTGGTATAAAGCCTTCCATAGGCGTGGCATCAACCTTTTGTTCTGCTGCTGCCGCAATCGCGATTGCAAATGAGATGTAACTCTGTTTTGCCGCATGATGCGCCTGCCATTCCGTTCCTGATTTTTCATAAAGGTCCATAATTGTCTCTTTATAGGCATTCATCGTACTGTGCGGCAGCCCGCGTTCGTCCATGATATAGTTGAATACTTTCGAAATACGTTCATCGTCATAATGATCCCATGCGGCAAACACCAGTAAGTGGGAGCAATCGGTGATTTGGCTTTGGTTATAAGCGACACCTTTGATCTTCTCCAGTAATGCTTTGTCAGAAATGACGATTATTTTGTATTGCTGAAGACCTGAAGAGGATGGCGCCATCCGGGCGGCTTCAAGGATATAATTAATTTTTTCCTCCGGAACCCTGGTTCCGTTCATCTTTTTGGTGGCATAGCGCCATTGTAAATCATTAAGTAAACTCATATTTTATTTTTGAGTAAAGGTAGCGCGATCGCTGTTATATTGTAACTTTGTGACAAAAAGTAACTGTGACATTGAGGTAACCTATGTGACAAAAAAGTATCCATATAAATTTATGGAAAAGGAAATTGAAACTAAATCACGGTTTATAGACAGTGAGTGTGCTAAAAAGATACGGGCAATAGATGACACGATGGATATCTTAAGCGGCAAATGGAAAATATCGATACTCTCACGCCTTGGCTATAAGCCGATGCGGTATTCGGAACTTCTAAGAGATATCAATGGCATTGCAGGGAAGGTACTTAGCCGGGAATTAAAAGATCTTGAAACAAACGGTCTGGTTAAAAGGGAGGTATCTCAAACACAACCGCTGTCTGTAACCTACGATGTAACGCCTTATGGAATGACGCTGAAGAGCCTGACTGACAGTATTGCGGAATGGGGATTGCAACACAGGAAACGCATCATTGACTCGCACAAGCAAGACCGGTAATTGAATTTACAGATGAAAAGGAAACTCATTTATTAATAACCCAGTCGTATAGAAAGCTTTCTCGTACACATTTTAAAAATGAGAATGGAGTGGACATAGATATCGGGCTTTGCCGGAGCGGCTGGTGTGATCAAAGGCCGACTTGATGCGACCTCTGATCACACCGGCTATTCCGGCGAACTACTTCTATTCGGCTCAAATTTAAGGAGGCTAAGTTGTAACGCCCTGAAGCAACAATCAGTTTGATAATGAATGACGTTTAAAAAAATCGTTGGCATCCTTCAACCTGAAGGCCAGAAGACCATTAAAAATACCGGTGAATATAAAGGCCGTTGCCGTCCAGGTCAATGGTCACGGCACCCAATACAGGGTTGAAGAATACCTGCGCCGCAAACAATATCGTTAGGACGCCGGCAGTGATCAAACCAGGCGGAATGCCGGGTAGAGTTGGAAAAGAAAGCCGCAGGCAAACCATGTACCACTTCTTTCCCCTCGAAAAATTGACAGTTCAAATGAAAATTCGGCAGCAATAAGCCGTTAACGCATCTCATGTTTTTCGTTTTTTCTGATTCCTGACGCAGGGCACCGGCTTTGTCTTGCGCCAAAAACAAGCGGTTACAACACCGGAATTGAAGAAAGGAGCGTATGGTGGTTGACCACCCTGTTCAGGGCCAAATTGACTACTGAGTTAGATTGAAACCTTCGGCTTTATGGTAAAAAAAGGGTAAAAATAACCCTATATAAGGCTCTGTCAGTGCCCATTTCCCTGTATCACAAATCATAACTTCACTTTCAATGCCTCGAAGGTAAAAACTGAAAACAGGTAACGGAATAGGTATAGAAATGCTGGTTCCTCCGCAAAATGGTCCTAGCCCAAGTTCACATGCCGACTTTTTTGAATCTCTTTATATCGTGGAAGGTGAGATTGAAGTACACTCTTAGGCCTACGTATATACCGCCGCGAAAGGCGCTTTCGTACTCATTCCCAAGGGCGGCGCTGTGCATTACTCCAAAAATGTGAGCGATGCTGTAGCTAAGTTGCTCCGTACTGTAGTGCCAGCAGGTTTAGAAGATTTTTTTAGAGATTGGGCAGCCAGTAGCCGCACGAGAATTTCCGCCTCCAACGAATGCGGAAGCGATTAAACGCATTCAGGATATTGCCCGCTCACATGGGCAAACATTGTATTCACCCGATTTTTTAGACGGCAAATAGGATAGTTTCGTCTTCGCTTAATAGCTTTTAGGGATGGTGCAATGGTTTAGTGATTACCTAGGCGTTTTATCCTTATCTATCCAAAACAGTACTTCATAATCACGTTGATTAGGCGTTTTGGTTACGACTTCACGGGAAAGCTTTATTTCACCTTGGTAAGCGTGTCCATGCTTTTTCTTTGCCAGGCTGCTATATCAATCAACAAAGGGCAAAGGGTTTTTCCAAAATCAGTGAGCGTATATTCTACCCGGGGAGGCAGCTCCCTGTACTGTTTCCTGCTGATCAGGCCATCGGCTTCGAGCTCTCTCAATTGATTAGTTAACACCTTTTTTGAAATAGAGGGTACCCTAACCTGGATTTCGCCAAAACGTCTGGTATTTTTTGAAAGTATATATAAAATCGGCAGCTTCCATCGCCCTCCGAATAAGGCTATCGTCGCTGTAACAGGACAGTCATCATGTTCTAATTCCTTTTCCATTAGTCACTTTTAGGTTACCGCTTTTTGTCTTGTTACCCGCAGCAAGGGTAATTTTTCAAAATCAAATTTGTTTCTTTACCTGACAAAAATAATTAATCTAAAAACAAAAAAATATGATCTTAGTAACCGGTGCAACAGGAAATTTAGGTAAAGCCACCATCGATTCATTATTAAACAGGGGTATAGCCCCAAACAACATTACTGCGTTAGTCAGAGATGAAAGCAAGGCGGCAGAATTAAAATCAAAAGGACTTCAAATCAAACTTGGCGACTATCAGGATTTGGAGTCTTTAAAAAGTGCGTTTCGGGGCGTCGACAAGCTGCTGCTGGTGTCTTCTTCATCAGATATAGGCAAAAGGTTTGAGCAGCACAAAAATGCGATCAATGCGGCGAATGAATCTGGTGTTGGCCATATTATTTATACGAGCTTTGACATGAAGAATTTACAGCAAAGTATCATGGGTGGAGAGGTTCGATATCATGCATATACAGCTGATTATTTAAGACAAACAGGTATCCCCTACACTTTAATGAACAACACAATGTATGCTGACATGATTCCCTTCCTTGTAGGAAAGGATATATTGAATAATGGAATCTCTATCCCTGCAGGAGATGGCAAAACTCCCTTTTTACCAATAAGCGAAATGGCTGAAGCAAATGCTGTTGTATTGACTACTCCGGGTCATGAAAACAAAGAATATATCATCGCCTCAGAAACCGCCTTTTCCTTCGCAGAGATTGCTGACCTGCTATCAGACATTTCCGGAAAAACATTAGCTTATCACCAGCCGGACGTAAGTGCATATGTTGCACAGCTTATACAGGCCGGTCTTTCTGAAGATGATGCAGCGTACATTGCAAGGTTCTGTGGAGCGATTGCTAGAGGTGAATTTGATACGAATAAAAGCGATGTGAAGCGACTACTAGGGAGGAGCCCGGTCAGCCTAAAAGAATTTCTGCAAAATATATACAGTTAATTGGTAGAAGCAAATCCTTTGTGGAAGTGCCGGTTATAGAACCGCTCCCGCATAATAATATGCTTATATATGGAGGCAGAGGCACTGTCCAAATCCAATTGATTTCGCATAACTCTAGGCAGGGAGTTAACGTCATCTTTGTTGATTCAGGCCGTGGAATTCCGGATGTGGAACTTGCGATGGAGCAGGGGTACTCAACCGGCAAAACGCTTTGCATCGGGTTTCCCGGCGCAAAGAGATTTTCAGATCGGTCCGAGATAAACAGCGAATTAGGGAAAGGGACCACCGTCAAGATCACAAAGTGGCGGTAGAAAACTAAACTCAGAAAGTTTTAGCCAGCAGGCTGATCTTCGATAAGTTTACTAAATTGCCTCTTCTTAGCCGCAACTTGGCGGATATGTGATAAAGTTTAGGAAAAGTCCCTTGCAGCGTCATTTGGCTATCTCACGCGCTGAAGTTGCCCAGGTTTATCATGTGTTACCCAATACCGCTTGGTGGTTGGATTTCAGTTCAATGGCCCAAACCGAAGCTCCGGCAGGGACAATCGTCTGCCTATATTCCAAGACGTGGGGTGCACGGTTATAAGAACAATTGTTAACCGGGGTGATACTAAGCGTTACGGTATCCCCCCTTTAAAGTTCAAAAAACAGTGGAAAAAAACTCAGCAGCAAAAGGATTCACACTCGAACAAATAAAGGCAGCTCATGCCAAAGTAAAAAGCGGCGCCGACTTCCACGCTACATTCACGAAATCAAAGCGCTTGGATTGAAAATTATAACTATAGCGTCACTGACGGTACAGTTACGTACTATGGTGAAAGCGGATACCAGATAGCTGCGCCAGCCGTTTATGAGCCTAAGCCCATCAACCCGGATGCTTCTCCGGAGAAATTACGTTATATTATTGCGATTCACCAGAAAGGCCAAACTGATTTTTCGACGTTTTGCGAGCAAGCGGCAAAGCACGTGTAAAACAGATTGAAATATATGCAGAATAAAAACTAATAAATTACACAAAACGAAAAACTCAAATCTAGTTCAACTCACGGAAAGACAAAGAAAGTGTTAGACCCATGTTAGACCTAACAAAAAAGGACTTAAGATTTTAGATCATAAGTCCTTGATAATCAAGTCGGGATGGCAGGATTTGAACCTACGACCTCCAGCACCCCATGCTGGCGCGATACCGGGCTACGCTACATCCCGTTTATTCTGATCGAACGGCCGCTATGAATAGGACCATGATTAAGAATAATTTTTGGTAGCGCTAAAATAATAATTATTGACAAAAAATAAAATATAATTACGAAAAAGCGCCATTCGATTTTTAGAATGGCGCTTTGTGTACTACGAGATGCTGCTTAGAACTTATAACCGACCATAATGCCGATTGTTTTATTTTTTGCATCTAAGGTTTTGTCTACACTCGTAAAACCGTGGCTATAATAAGCATCTAAGGTGAGGTGACTGATGTCTACACCAATACCCACACGACCATCAAATGAAAATTTCTTATAATCGGTATTTGCACTCGACTTGACTGTTTTAACATCATAGTTTAACTGAGGGCCCAATAGTCCCCGGAGGTTGAAGTCGCCATTTTCCAAAAATTTATACCCTACTTGAAGGGGAAGATTGATCTGATAAAATTTAGGCGTTTTCTGTCCGTTTTCGAAGTTATATGCTTTGCGTAAAAGACTGGCACCGATTCCAGGCTGAAAGAATACACGATCTCCAATACGTGCAAATCCTGCAACTGATACGCCAACTTTGCCGTTATTATCTTTGACAGACTTATTGCCAAAGGAACTCATATGATAATTGCTTCCGACTTGCAGCCCATACGTGATGTCCTGTGCCTGTGTAGTACCTGTTAATCCCAATAATGTCAATCTCAGCAGGGCTACTTTGAATGTTGTTTTCATTGTCAAATTATTTTTGTTATCAATTGTATATTGTTCTTTCCTTTATGACAACGGAAAAACTGTATACCCTTAGAAAAAAAATATTTTATAAAATAGATGACTTACCTTTAGTGATAACAATAGCTTTTCTATACTTCTTCTCGGGTGAATCCCATTTTTCAGATGGGAAATGGACTGTGCTTGTTGTCGTATTGATATGAAAAGATTTCAGAATAGGTTCGACTTAGGGATTTGCGATCACCTGATTCAGGTCATTGAAGCTGATAAAAAAATGAAAAATTTGTAAGGGTAACAGTCTATTAGGATGTCTTACTAATAGAGCGGATTATTTAAACAATAGAATTGATCAATGTCGGAAAATAAAGAAAAGAATTTTGAGCAGCTTTTTCGCACACATTACAAGGAGTTACATCGTTATGCCTATCGATATCTAGGTGATAGTGATGTGGCGGAAGAGGTTGTGCAACAGGTGTTTTTGCGGCTTTGGGAACGCGATTGGGAGGAGCAGATACATACTTCATTAAAAGCTTATTTATATCGGGCTATTTATAATGAAAGTATGAATGTGCTAAAAAAGGAGCAACGAAAGCTAAAATATCAATCACATGAGCAGCATAAACAGGATTTTGCGCCTGCAGTTGATGAAAGTACACGGGATTTGGACGAAAGGCTCCAGATTGCCTTGGCGGAATTACCCGAAAAAAGTCGGACGGTTTTTGAGTTAAGCCGTTTTCAGGAAATGAAGTATAAGGATATCGCAGTAACCTTGGATCTGTCGATAAAGACTGTTGAGGGACATATGAGTAAGGCGCTGCGACATTTGCGTATTGAACTTGTGGATTATTTAACATTGATTATTTGCTTTCTTATCTATAGGCTATGAATAAGGAACTGTTAGAAAAATATATCGTTGGTGAGACCAACGAGGTAGAGAATACCATGATAAAAAATTGGTTGGAAGAAGATGCCAACAATAAGGAGGAATACATAAAAATGAAAAAAATCTGGGATAGTTTGCCGAAACCCCTAGATGTTCCTGATGTGGATGTGGATAAGGCTTGGGCTGACTTCAAAGTGGTACGAGATAAAAGAGCGTCAGAAGCTGCGTCGTTACCCCAAAAAATGACTCCTGTGAAGCAATGGAGCTGGTGGCTCGCCGCGAGTATCTTGATACTCTGTGCAGTAGGATTCTATGTATTTGATCAGTCGCATCGTGAAGAAATGTTTCTTTCGAGCAGGGATCAAGTGCGCCAAGATTCCCTTCCTGATGGCTCGGTTGTTACACTAAATAAAAATACATCGCTGGCTTATTCAAGTCGTTGGACCAATAAAAATAGAAACGTGACCCTGGAAAGAGGGGAAGTGTTTTTCCAGGTTCACAAGGATAAAAAGCACCCCTTTGTCATTGAAACGGGTAAAACCAAAATCACGGTATTGGGCACAAGTTTTAATGTGCGACGGATACCCGATGCGACGGAAGTTATTGTTGCTACAGGATTGGTCAAAGTGGGGTATGCAAATAAGGAAGTCTTTTTGCGGCCACAACAAATGATTACGATCCGGGACAGGGATACGATAAAAGTAGGAAAGGAACCTGTCAAAGATCAGTTTTATAAATACTATGTTGATCGTGTGTTTGATTTTCAGAATACCCCATTGAAACGTGTTGTCGAGGTGCTCAATCAAGCTTATGACTATACGATTATTATAGATCATTCTCCTGATCAGAAATTGTTATTGACAGCAAAATTCGAACAAAATAGTTTAACTGAAATTTTGAAAGTCATTTCTAGCACATTTGGATTAAAAGTCCATGTGAAAGATAGGGAGATTCATCTGACGAGATGAGCCAACAAATAGATATATTTTCGGAACAAAATTGTATATAAAAACAACATGATACTATTTTTTATAAAAAGGATAGAGCTTTACCTCTTCATTTTAATGCTGTGTTCGTTCCATTCGGGACGAGCACAGCAAAAGCTTGCTGTAGAGATTCAGATGCCTGTTTTTGCGGAGACCACAGTAGGTGAAATCTTTCAGCTTTTGAAAGAGAAGGAAGATGTATTGTTCTCCTTCAATGGAAATATCCTACAGACAGTGTTATTCATACCAAGCCTTTTAAAGGAAATTTGTACGATTATCTAGATGGGATTTTGGGAAAGGAATATTCTTTTAAAGAACTGGGCAGACATATTATCATTCAATATACACCACAACGGATGTCGGTAGATTTTGAAGTACAAACACCCACTAAGAATAAAGTGGTTATAACAGGTTATATCAAGAATATTCGAACCAACCGCCCGATTTCCAATGCGAGTATCTTTGATCGAAATGCTTTACTGTCTACATTGACGGATCAAAACGGCTACTTTGAACTAGATGTAAAGAAAAGGAGTAATCTCATTGCTGTGAATGTGAGTAAGGAGGCTTTTCGGGATACCAGTGTTATGGTGATTTTTCCGATAGAAGCGAAAATTGGAGATAAGAAAACGCGTGATTATGGCTATTTTGAGGGTTATGAAGAAGATCATGGTCTTTATCGATCGTTTTGGGGACGGGTGTTTCTCTCGCCTGCCCAGAAGATCCAAAGTATGAATTTAGGTGGAATGTTTTTGTATAGTCCTTACCAAATTTCGATGACACCGGGATTAAGTACGCATGGTTTTATACGCTCGCAAATTGTGAATAAATTTTCCATCAATATCATTGGTGGATCTACGGCGGGCGTAAAAGGTATGGAGCTCGGTGGCGTATTTAATATGAATCAATATGATATGCAGGGTATGCAGATGGCTGGGGTGTTCAATGCGGTGGGCGGAAATGTGCGTGGGGTGCAGCTCGCCGGTGTAGGAAACCGTGTTTTCGGAGAAATGAAAGGTTTGCAAATGGCAGGTGTTTTTAATGGCGTAGGTGGAAATGTAAGTGGGGTACAGATCGCTGGTGTGGGAAACCATGTTGTCGGGCAAGTAAAAGGTCTACAAATAGCGGGTGTTTTCAACAAAGCAGATACGGTGAGAGGAGTTCAGATTGCCGGAGTTGTAAATTTGACGAAAGATGCTTCTGGAACGGTACAGCTTGCCAGTATACTTAATCATAGCGAATCGACTGTTGGAAATCAAATTGCAGGCCTCGCCAATAAAGCAAAAAAAGTAAAAGGAATTCAATTGGCCGGTATCGTCAATATCGCGGATAGCAGCGATTATCCCATTGGTCTGCTCAATTTTATTAAAAATGGCGAGAAAAGTCTTTCAATAGCAATTAATGAAGATAGCTACCTCGGACTGCAATTTCGTTCAGGTGGTCGTGTACTTTATAGCCTATTATCGATCAATGTGGCACTTGAAGGTAATCGACCTGATAAATATGCCTTTGAAGCTGGGTTAGGAGCTGTAGTGCTCAATGGGTCTAAATTCAGTCTCCGCACTGAAATAACAGCGCGTAATCTTTTGACCGAGAAATTTAAAATGCTGGATAACCATCAGTCCTCGCTGCGGATAATTCCAGCCTTTAAATTAAGTGACCGTATATCTATATTTGTTGCTCCCAGTTTGAACTATGCGGAGCGAGATGAAAATACAATTTCTGGCGGTAGTACGGTATGGAAAGCTTGGCGAAGAGACCGAACACGAAATACATTTTATGGCGGTGGAATGGCAGGGCTGATGTTAAAATTATAAAACTGAAAACTATTTGTTAATAGTGTTGTTCTATAGATAGCTTTTAAACATTTAACATTTTACGTAAACGCCCAATATCAATTTGATAGCGGGCGTTTATCTTTGTATAGCTGATTGGAGAACAGTGTTTAAGCGACTGTCGCAGTCTTTAATACATTACGGTAAGGATAAGAATGGAAGATGTGTCTGCGGGCAAATCGACCTAAAGAATCTGCGTTGACAAATTTAATATAGTCATTCCGCTGAACACCAAAATATTCATATTGACTACCATCGTGAAAAGTGACTGTCAATATTTGTCCTTTCCAGTCAATATCCTGAATACCAGAATTGGTAATTGTCTCCGTGTAGATTGGTAACTGTTGCTCTAATGTTTCCGGACAAATGCTTACCAGAAAATGGTATGCTTCGATCATTTCAACACTTTTTTGCTCTGCAGCCAAACGACCTTCTTCATCATTGACAAATTTATCGGGATGACATTCTTTCATGATTGTCCGGTAAGTAGATTTTAGGGTTTTAAGATCCACAGATTTATCTACATTAAGTAACTTCCGGTAGTCGGCAATTTTTTTCATGGCGGCAAAGATATGCTTAATAATCAGATTATTCGCTATGAAATAAGAAATTTTCTTATTTCTTCAACAAGGTTTTTACATAGAGTTGCTCGACCTTCTCTCTTGCCCAAGGTGTTTTCCTTAAGAAAGTTAGGGATGATTTGACACTCGGATTTTCATTGAAGCAACGGATGGATATGCGTTGTCCCAACTCTTCCCAGCCATAATACTCCACTAAATATTCAATAATGGTGTCGAGTCTTTTTCCGTGTAATGGATTATTAATTTGTTCTTGCATGTCGTAAAGATAATAATCTTCAAATTATGGATTGCGCTAATTTTTATGGTTTGGATGAAAATGGAGCTGAACCTAGTGTGTATTAATCTTCTTTAAGTTGTGTTGCCAGCTTTTCTAGTTCTAAATTGAGCTGTTCGTCCCAAATTGCCCCAGTGGCATCCAGTTTCCCTTTGACTCCTTGTATCAGCAGATTTCGTTTTTCATCAATTTGAGCGCCCAGTCCCTGCAGGATACGTTGTAGTTCGATATGCGCTGTTTCGCCTTGCGCAGCAGCGGTAATGATACTAACGGGTTTATCGGTGAAAACCGTGGTTGCGGCGCACCATTCAAGTAGATTTTTTAATCCACTGGGTACACTGAAAATATATTCAGGGCTACTGATCAATACCAAATCGGCATCGTTGATTACCTGACGAAGTGCAATAATTTCGATTGGTGGATGGGTCTGGCTTTCTTCAGGATCAAAATGAGGCAGTTCTTTAAGACGGTCAAATAGCGTGAAATGGATATTGGCACTAATCTCCTGTTGGAGGTGACTTACAATATGATGATTGGATGAATGTGCACTGGCGCTACCTACAATGGCAAAAATAGTTTTCATGTGAGTTTAAATCTAGTCAACGGCTGTATACTGCTGTTGTGTTTTTACTTTTTATATCCTTAATGAAGGAACTAAATTACAATATTCAATTCAAACGATTTACTTTGTTCTTCGCTTCAATGTAATTTTTCGTTTCTTTCTCCTTTTACCGATTAAGTTTATACTTTTGGAACTGAGGACTTATATTAGCTTTTTTCGGATTATATGCTTTATTATGAGAAATAAAATGGGGTACCGCTTATTGTGGGAACGTATTCGTACAGGAGACGAGACGGCTTTCTTTGATCTATACGCGGCGCTCTATCAAGAGCTTGTCAATTTTGGAATACGCACTTGTGGCGACAGTGACTTGGCAAGTGAAGCAACCGATCAGGTATTTGTTAAAATTTGGGAAAAAAGAGAACATCTAGATCGGGTAGAAAATGTACAGTCCTATCTCATTACTTTTTTAAAAAGACGTATTCTGCGTCTACTGGAGAAACAACATAAAATAAATACAGCCCTTCAAAATGTAAAAGCTGAAGATGATTGGGTGGAGATGCCTTATGAGGAGTTTGTCATCAAAGTACAGACGAATGAAATTATACAGATCCGTTTGAAGGAGGCGTTGGATAAGTTGTCTTTTCGTCAGAAACAGCTGGTGAATCTGAAGTTTTTTGAGGGCTATTCCTATGAAAAAATAGCTGAAACTACGCAGATGTCCGTGAAAACTGCCTACAATACACTTTATGATGCTTTAAAGATTCTGAGGGAGGAATTAAAAGATATCTAAGTTTAACCTGTTGTGGTTCCTTTGCAGATCCAATAATCGTTTAGCATGCGCTGAAAACTATTACAGAATGCTATTCTTGTATTCTTTATTTAAAAAAAAAATTTGAATTTCAGTGTTTTATAAAATATTTTAAATTTTCTTTAGGCAAAAGAACGTCTTTTGGGCACTATAGAGTAAATACCCAAAAGAATGAGCCAAAAAGATTATAAACAGTTAGAAGATTTTTTGATTGACGATACTTTTCAAAAGTATTGTTCGGGAGAAGATAAAAACTGTATTCTGTACTGGCAACAATATAGCCTGAACCATCCAGAACAAGCGGAGACGATTCTGAAAGCCAAACGCCTCTATCAACTCTTGGTTGGCAATCGTCGACCTGTGAATGAGCAATTGGAAAAATTGAAGACAGATCTGCAGAATGTTCCAGTGGAGCATCAGGCATCCTTTCGGTTTAACTGGCCCAAATGGGCAGCCATTGCCGCTGTACTTGTTGCATTGGTATCGGGCGGAGTTTGGTATTATGCTCAACCCGGTAAAGTTGATTCCTCATTGCCAATAAGCGCAATCGGCCAAGTGTATCAAACAAAAAATGGGGAGAAAAAGACCTTCGAATTAAGTGATGGAAGTACAGTAACGCTAAATTCTGCGAGTAAATTAGAGTTGTCCGCAGATTTCAATCAGGAATTGCGTGTGGTGCGGCTTGCTGGTGAAGGCTTTTTTCAGGTAGCAAAGAATAAGGAGAAACCTTTTGTGGTACAGGCAGCTGATTTTGATATCAAGGTACTGGGGACAACATTCAATGTAAAGAGTTATTCTGATGAACCTACAGCAGAAGCATTGCTAGTGGAGGGTTCTATTGAGATGACGAGCAAAGGGCAGCGTGAAAATTCTGTTGTCATAAAACCGAATCAAAAAATCACGATCTTTAAGAATCAAACTGAAGTGGCAATCGCTCATAAAACCAATAAACCAAACGCGAGCAAATTACCGATTAAGGAAATTGCCATAGAGAATATCCCTACAATAGAATCCAATACAGCTGAAATACCAGACATTGCGTGGCGTGAAAATAGATTAGAAATCGTGGACCAAGATTTTGAATCACTTCGTAGAACACTGGAACGTTGGTATGATGTGGATATACAAATCCAAAATGATCAATTAAAACAATATCGCTTTACGGCAACCTTCAGCAAGGAAGGTATTGTTCAGGTATTAAGTGCTTTACAGGAAGTTGAACCTTTTAAATTTAATGTTTATGGGAAAAAAATAACTATATCAGAAAAGTAAAAAGGATGGTGGACCAACACCATCCTTCATTGAAAAAATGATTAACCAAAAGCAGCAACATTGGGGCGTGCTGCTTAATATTAATTTTAACCAACACTAAAATATGATTAAAAATTGCTTATTGCAAATGCGCAATGGATATATTGTGCATTTTAGATTCATTATCCGGATGAAACTAGCCTTAATTATGACTACGTGTGCTGTTATGAATGTTTCGGCAAATGTATTTTCCCAACAAAAAGTCTCCTTGGATGTCCAAAAAACAAAACTGAGCAAGGTACTTAAAATGATCGAAGAGCAAAGTGATTATTACTTTGTCTATAATTCGACGAACGAAAATTTAAATAAAGAAGTGTCAGTCAATGCGAATAATACCAAGGTATTGGATGTATTGGCTAAGCTTTTCAATAAAAGTGGATTGGTTTACTCCGTTTCTAAGGAAGGTCTTGTGGTTGTCAGTCAACAACAGCAGGTAGCTGTCGCAGGTGTCGTCACGGACGATAAAGGCAATCCCTTAGCTGGTGCCACGGTACGTGTTAAGGGAACCGCGGTGGGGCGGGCAACAGATATCAATGGACGTTTTACGATCGATGCGGCAACTGGAAACACCTTGATTATTTCTTTCGCAGGTTATACTTCGCAAGAAGTCGCCGTCACCAAAGAGGGGGATCTGAAAATTGTTTTATTGGAAGATAATCGGATGCTCAATGAGGTTGTTGTGACGGCATTGGGTATGAAGAAAGAGAAACGCTCGTTGGGGTATTCTGTTACGCAGGTTGCCGGTGAATCACTAACCACAGCCCGTGAAAATAATGTGATGAATTCACTCGTAGGAAAGGTGGCCGGATTGGATATCAGTTCTACATCTGGTGGGGCTGGAGCGGCGTCCAATGTGACCATCCGTGGGGTATCGAGTTTGAACCAGACAAATCAGCCATTATACGTAATCAATGGTATTCCCATGGAAAGTAAGCCAGTAGGAATTGGAAATGCTAATTCCAAGGGAAACTCAGGAAGCCAATGGGATAATGCACCCGATCTTGGTGATGCGATCGGCAATATCAACCCAGACGATATTGAAAGTATTTCGGTTCTAAAAGGTGCGGCAGCATCAGCATTATATGGCTCAAGAGCGAAAGCTGGTGTTATCCTCATTACGACAAAATCAGGTAAAGGTAATTCGATCGATTTCAATAGTAACCTTGTTGCCGAGCAGATCATTGACAACACCAATTGGCAAACAGTGTATGGTCAGGGGGCGAACGGTGAGAAGCCAACAACCCAAGCAGGAGCGGCCCAAGTGGGCGGATCGAGCTGGGGAGCTAAATTGGACGGTTCTCCCGTAGTCCAATTTGACGGTGTATCAAGACCATATTCATTACAAAAAGGGAATTTAGATAGGTTTTATCGTACGGGTTCAACATGGACAAATACGCTGGCATTAAATAAATCATTTGATGGCGGATCTATCCGTCTGTCGGGAACAGATGTCAATAACAGGTCTGTTGTTCCAAATTCGGGACTGAAAAGACAGTCGTTTAATTTGGTCGGACTTTTTGAACCACTCAAAGGTTTGACGATTGATGCGCGTTACAACATGATTTTGGAGCAGGTCAAAAATCGTCCAATGGTTTCTGACGGTGCAGGAAACGCCAATTACAACGTTATGTTTTTGCCAACGAGCATTAATGTCAATGATTTGAAGCCATGGAAGGATGGCAATGGAAAAGAGATACTCTATAATTCAGGCAATGTGTATGCGACCAACCCTTGGTTTGCTGCAAATGAGTTTATCAATAACACCAATCGTGACCGCTCCATAGCCTCTGTTACGGCTAAATATACGATGGGCAACGGTTTGTTTGTTCAAGGAAGAGCGGGACGGGATGGCTATACTGATCATTATAAAAATGTATTGCCTTCTGGTACGGGTTATTATGAAAATGGTAAAATCGCTGAACAAGAAACCAAATTTGCGGATATTAATACGGATGTTTTGGTTGGTAAGTCATTCACTTTCGGTGATTACACCCTGACGCCTAATCTCGGAGCGAGTTACAGAAATACTAAAATCAGACAAACGACAAATTTGGGTACCGACTTCGCGATATTCGGTGTTTACAATATTTTGAATGCAAAAAATAAATCGGTAGCGTATCTCGAAAGCGAATCGGAGACACAGTCTACTTACGGTACCTTAGAATTTGCTTATAAAGATGTCGCCTATCTGACAGGTAGTTTGCGCTCTGACTGGTTTTCTACGCTAGCAACTCCGGGAGTGGATAATAAATTGAACTCGGTTTATCCAGCAGTTTCGGGATCATTTATCTTTTCAGAATATCTAAAGCCATCGTGGTTGAGTTTTGGAAAGTTGAGGGCAGGTTTTGCTCAGGTAGGGCAGGCAACAGATCCTTATCAAACCTTGCTAACCTATAATTTTAGAAGCGAGGTACTCAACGGTCAACCGTTAGGGGTTATTAACAATGTGAATATCCCGAACTCTTCCTTGAAAGCTTCTACAGCAACAGAGTTGGAAATTGGAACGGAGTTGCGTCTTTTTAATGATCGTGTAAACTTGGATCTAACCTGGTATAACAAGAAGTCGAAAGATGAGATTTCTTTTATCACAACCCCTTCAGCAAGCGGGTACGCCGGTGCCGTACTCAATGCCGGAAAGATGCAAAATAAGGGATTTGAAGCGTTGATTTCTGCTACTGTTGTTAAAACCGAAGATTTTAAATGGGTGTCTTCATTGAATGGTTCTTACAACGACAATAAAGTGATTTCATTGGCTGAAGGAATGGACGAACAGACGGTAGCAACGTCCCGTTCGGGTGTAGGTTACTTAATGAATAAAGTTGGTATGCCTGCTTTTCAGATCATGGCTTTCGATTATAAGTATGATAGCAATGGCGAGATCGTAAAATTGGCTGACGGTTCTCCTGACCGGGGTGAGTTAAAGTCTTATGGTTCAGCTATGAATAAATGGTTTGCAGGTTGGAACAATGAATTTAACTACAAAAGGTTTAATTTCTCTTTCTTGATTGATGGAAAATGGGGTGGAAAGCTTTTCTCAGGAACAGACTACTACGGTTACATTTTTGGATTGCATCAGGAAACTGTGGCAGATCGTGAAAGCTTGGGTAGAACGGCCTCTACTTATTATACCAATACAGCAAATAATGTATCCAAGATTTTTGTAAACAGCGCTGATTTTGTAAAGTTGAGACAGGTCGTTATGGGGTATACTTTCCCTTCCAACTTATTCAATAACAAAGTTAAGTCAATTACGGTAAGTGCTGTAGCGCGCAATCTCTGGACGATCATGAAGAAAACAAATAACATTGATCCAGAATCGAGCTATAATGCAACTTTCCCGGGTTTAGAACTCGGCGGTGTTCCAGCAGTGCGTACTTACGGTGTTAATTTAAGTGTTAAATTCTAATTGCAAACAATCATGAAAAGATATATTAAACCGGTATTTGTTAGTTTAATGGCGGCTACATTATTTATGGAAAGTAGCTGTACCAAAGATTTTGATAAGATAAATACAGATCCAGTTGCTTACGGAAAGGAAAATTGGGATCCAAATTATACTTTGAGCTCAGCACAGTTGTTTTACACCGGAAGTTTTGATTTTGCATACGATACATGGCGTGGAAATCTGATTTATTCTTCCACAATGATGCAAGGTTTATCGACCGTAGTGAGTTATTGGGCAGGGGATAAATATATGTTGAATGAAAGCTATACCGCGGCTTATTGGGGGACGGGTACAGTTGGGGCCTATATTGAGCAGGTTCGTAATATTGTGGATGTGGTTGAGTTTACAAAAGACAAACCAAAATATGCAAATCTCCACAATGTCGCCCGTATTTGGAAAGCTTTAATTTTCGCACGCTTAACTGATTTGTATGGCGATGTTCCCTATTCGGAGGCGGGACTGGGTTTTTATACCAAAGTTTATAAACCGAAGTATGACAAGCAGCAGGATATCTATACTGATTTGCTGAAGGAACTGGAAGCGGCTACTGCAGCGTTAAAGGATGATGGTGATAAAGTCACTGGGGATGTTATTTATAAAGGTGATATTGCCAAATGGCGTAAATTTGGCAATTCTCTGCTCTTACGAACAGCGATGCGTTTGGTTAAAGTAGACGAATCTAAAGCTAAGGAATATGTACAGAAGGCTGCGGGTAAGACAATGGACAGCAATGCCGACAATGCATTTATTTTACATGATGAATCAGGATCTAGGGTTACTCAGAATAGAAATAGCCAGGTTTTATTGGGCGATGGTGGCCAAGAGAATTATTATGTAAAATGGTCTAAAACATTTATTGACTATCTAAAAAGCAATAATGATCCGAGGTTACAAAAGGTAGCTGTCACAAAACTGTATTTATCGGAAAAGGATAAAGGACAGAACGGGAGTTTTATCACAGACCCAACCAAGCAAAAGGGGATGCCTAACGGTAAGGATTTGGGCTCAAATGCGCAGTATAACATCAGTAGCGATCCAAGTTACACGACCTTTGCGGAATATTCTTCGCCCAATCCTAATATGATCAAGCGGACCGGTGCGACATTTATTTTGACCTATGGGGAATCCGAGTTGCTGTTGGCTGAGGCTGCCCAACGTTGGGGAATAGGTGGTAGTGCAGGCGATCATTATAAAAAAGGTGTGAAGGCAAGTATTACCTATCTGAATCAGTATGATGGTTCCTTGGCAATAAGTGATGCAGATGCTGAGACTTATTTGGCTGCGAATCCGTATAATGCTGCTGATGCCTTAAAACAGATCAATACCCAATACTGGGCACATACGATAACGATGATGGATTTTTATGAAACTTGGAGCAACTGGCGTAGAAGTGGCTATCCAGCGTTAACTCCTGTGAATTATCCAGGCAATGCAACGTCGGGGACTATTCCAAGAAGATTCCCTTATCCTTCTACTGAAGCGGCTATCAATGGCGAAAACTACAGAGCAGCTTCGGCCGCAGTACCTGGCGGAGACAAGTTGTCTGGTCGAGTTTGGTGGGATAAATAATTACAATGGTTTGTTTTTGATTGAGGCTGAACTTTCGTAGTTTGGCCTCTTTAAACCTTTTATAAAATATGATAAACCTAAAAAATCAATTGCTGTTTGCGATCGCGACTTCCTGTCTTGTTTTTTCATGTAAAAATAATACTGAAAAAAAAGAAGTTGATGCGGTAAAATCAACTTCTTTGTCCGGTACCTATAAGCTTATTGAAAGCAAGACAATTAAAGGGAAGGATACGGTGACCGTTTTTACGGATACCAGTAAAACAGAGATGTTTAAAATGTTCAATGATGACCATTTTTCTTTCTTTAACCACGATAAGGAAAAAGGTAAAGGGAAAGAACCGCTATTTGTAGCCGGTGGCGGTACCTATTCTTTTGATGGTGTCAACTATCAAGAAAGACTACAATATTGTTCAATGCGGGATTGGGAAAGCAATAAGTTTGATTTTAAACTTACTTTAAAAGGAGATACCTTGATTCAAACCGGTGAGGAAAATTTACCTGAATTGGGGGTTAAACATACCATTGTGGAAACCTATTTAAAAGTCAAATAATCAATATTCTTATACCTGGAATTTTAACATCCCTCTTAAGTTTATTTTATTAATGCAGGCACTCAAGATTTCTTGAGTGTTTTTTTTGTTTGCTGGGAGGCCCTTTAAAAGGCTTTTATGCGATAATAGCATTATTTTAGAAAAAAAATAAAATTATATTGCAACATTTTCAACAGGGGCCCGACTACATAGTAGAAACATAAGAATTAACAGTATTAATTTTAGAACGTGCAAAATCAGCTTAGCGATAAGGAATTATTAGCGATGTGCCAAACGGGCAACGAGTCTGGCTTTGCGCAGCTCTATCATCGGTATGCAAAAAAGATTTTTAATTCTATTTATCGGGTTTTGTCGAATCAGGAAGAAAGTGAAGATATTTTACAGGAAACCTTTGTTGATTTTTTTGCAAGATCAGATAAATGGCATTTAGTGCTTAGTGTGGAGGCCTGGTTGAGAAGAATGGGGGTGAATAAGGCAATCTCATTATTACGGAAGAATAAGCAATATTTTACGCCGGTGGATGATCTGGAAATTCAGGATGATGGCGAAGACGAATTGCTGGAAAAAGAGTGGCGTGAATGTCGTTTGACAGATTTGGAAAATGTGATCGATCAACTGACCGGTGTACCTAAGATGGTGGTCAATCTTTATCTGTTTGAAAATATGAGCCATGATGAAGTTGCGGAAACATTGGGGATGACAGCAGTTGCTGTACGTAGCCAATACCACCGTGCTAAAAAGAAAATTTACGAACAATTGAAGGAAAGGTATAATTATGCGGGATAATTTAAAAGATTTTGTGAACGCTAATCGGGAGGCATTTGATCAGAGAGAACCTTCGGCTGACTTATGGAATAAAATTAGGCCACAAGTAGTCCCCACTGTTCAGGAAAGAAAGATTAAGCCTTTATGGAAATGGGCAAGTATTGCGGCAGCAGCATTGTTAGTTGGGACAGCAACCTTTATTGCTTTTGACCAACATCATGAATTAGCGGTAGAAAAACCTGTGGTTGCAGTACATCCGGTTACTGTTCAGAAAAGTACTGGAGATACAAATGTGGATCATCATGCTGGCCTGATGGATATTGTTTCTGATAGCCAAAAGAATTCAGCTCGGGTTAACGCAATAGCTGGTGTCGAAGGCAAAGGAAAACAATTGGCAAAAGTAAGCGTATCCGAAGCTGCTCATCACGAAAAGGAAGGGAGAATGGATTATGTTCAGATGCTTCAAGATTCCAGTTCTGCGAGTACGCGGTTAAGTGCTGTCTTGGCGATGAAAGATGGGGGAAGCTTAGATGGGAATAGTAGGGGAGCTTTAGAAAAGACTGCTGTATCAGATCAAAGCAGTAATGTACGCATGGCTGCAATTGAAACGGTATTAAATGGACTTAGTCCGGAAGAACGTCAACAAAAGGTTCAGGACTTTTTTGTGGAGCAAAATGATCCCACTTTACAAATGGAACTGATGCAAATGATGGCCCAACAGGCGGATCCGACGATGAAGGCGACGACAAAGGAAAAGTTAAATGAAATTGTCGAAGATCCCTTTACCCTGAAATTTGTGAAGGAGCAGGCCTATGCAGTATTATTAAATCAATAACGGAATATATTAAGTTGGAAGTCGGATTGTGTATGTTAATCAATGAAAAAGCTTAAAATGCATTATTTGACACATAATAAAGTAAAACTAAAACGAAATGAAAAAGATAAGGATAATGATGATTGGGGTCGCACTGATCTTTGCAAGCGCATTGCAGGCCCAGGTAAATGAAAATGTTGAAGGAGTTGCTGCGCCAAAACCTCCTAATCCTCCTAAAAAGGCTAGAGCGGTGTCAGGAGTTGTTGTCAGTAATAATCATAATTTTACCTACAGTTCTGCTGGATTCGGCCGTTCCAATGGGCCGAAAAGCTGGAAAGAAATTAAAGTGCCCAACTTGGGGAATAAGCTCCTATTAAAATTGGATAATGTTTATATCGAAGGGTATAAGGGAAAAGACGTGCTGATTACGGCCAAAGTGGAGGAAAGTGAAGAAAATGACCGCGCCAAAGGCCTACGTGTGATCAATGGCTCGGGCTTATCGGATAATTCAGGGCTTGGTATGAATATCAAAACAGAAGGTGGGGTGACTGAAATAAGTATGGTAGGGATGCCCTTAGAAGATTCTATTCGTATCAGGATACCGATGGATCTGCCTGTGACGATCAAAGGCGGTCGTGGAGCGATGTTTAATGCTGGGGAAATCGAATTAAAAGATATCCGGGCTGAGGTCGAAGTTGCTAGTACAATGGGGAATGTGAATTTATTGAACGTGACGGGGCCGATCAATGTCAAGGTTGCACAGGGAGATGTAACGGCCAAATTTGTTCAACCTGTTAAAGGACCGATTTCTTTGGTCGCAGCAATGGGGGCCGTAGATGTGGCCTTTCCAAAGAATTTTGGTGCTAATGTGGATGTGAAATCAGCCATGGGGAACATCTATGCAGCAGACGAGTTTCAGTTTGAGAAACAGTCTGAAGAGCCGAAGTCAACGCCAATGGGAAATGCGGTGAAAGGCAAAATGAATGGTGGTGGACAGGATGTTATCTTAAAAACATCCATGGGAGATATTTACATAAGAACACAGAAATAAAAAAAATAGCCTGTTAGAATAACAGGCTATTTTTTTAGTTCCATGCGGACGAGGTATTGATCATTCTCATCTTCATACAAAATTTGGACAACCCAGCCCATTTCGTGCGAAATTTTAATCAACAAATCCTGATCTAAGTAGAGCCATTTGAACAGGTTTCCTTTTTTGCCTTTGTATTCGTATTGATATTGAATTTCCCCAAAATAATGCGCTGGTTTTTTGATGTTATAATCTTTGTACAGATAACTGATATCTGAAGAGTCAAAAATCAGTTGGCCATTTTCAGTCAATAATTCTTTGCTATGCTGTAATAGTTTTCGAAAGCCATCTACGTCGCCAGCAAGGCCTATTCCGTTCATCAAAAGCAAAAGTGTATCGTATTTTTGGCCTTCGAATTTATAGAAATCTTCGCAGATAATATGTTGTACCCCGCGTTGTTGCATAATATGGCAGGCGGTCTGCGAGAGTTCCAGTGCATCTACTTCAAAACCTTTTTCTTGTAGATAAAGGCTATGGCTGCCAACTCCAGCTCCAACATCCAGTACACGTCCATCACATAAGGATAGACCAATAAATTCTAGTTCAGGGAAATCATCAGGTTCATGAAAGAAAATCTCGACCGGCATTTCGTCTCGGTCGCCATAACTCGTGTGGAGTACTAAAGGAAATTTTTCTTCTTGATGTACGAAATAATCATCTAAAGCTTCACCGTATACGTCTCTATGCATTGTCATCATCAATCATTAGTACTTTTTTTGCTATATATATGGAGTCTTCATCTCCCGTATGTTTCATGGGTTCGTCAGATAGTTTGATGACCGGGGTCCATTGATCATCTTCTGGCAAAGCGTCGGTCATCTTAATGACGATATTCATGGGTTTAAGACCGACATCATTGGTGAAATTGGTGCCAACGCCAAAGGAATGCAAGATTTTTCCCTCACAGTAGCTCGCGATTCTTTCGACTTTCTCATAGTCCAGTCCATCCGAGAATATAATTGTTTTGGAGAGGGGATCGATTCCATTCTTCTTATAATGTGCGATGACCTTATCTGTAAATTCAAGTGGATCTCCACTGTCGTGTCGGACTCCATCAAATAATTTGGTTAATTTTTTGTCAAACTGCTGAAAGAAGACTTCCGTCGTATAGGTGTCCGATAGTGCTATTCCGAGGTCACCCCGGTAGACATCAGACCAATGTTCAAGGCCAAGGAGATTCGCCATTTTATATCCGTATTTGGCAGCGTGGAACATAAACCATTCATGGGCATGTGTGCCGATTGGTTTCGTCTCATATTTCATTGCTAAATGTACATTGCTGGTGCCTATAAATGTTTTTTCGCCGTATTGCTTCAGTGTGCGAACGACCAAATCGTGGACTTCATAAGAATGACGTCTGCGCGTGCCAAAATCAGCAATTGTGATATTGAGTTTTTTATATTTTTCGATTTTATCTTTGGCTGTGGCGATTACTTCTGCATCCGAGGCACGTTGTAGACCTTGGGATTCATAAAAAAGTTCACATATGAGCGACATCAACGGAACCTCCCAAAGAATAGTACGGTACCAGTACCCTTCGATAATGACTTCAAGGTCGGGGCCATCCTGGAATATTTTGATCTCTTCGGGATCGTAGCGATAACCTTGAAGAAAGTCAAAATAGGTTGGGTCTATATAAGGACATGTTCTGGCAAAAAATGCCTTTTCTGCTTTTGTTAACTTCAAATTAGCCATCTCATTGACGGCTTCCTTCAGGAGCACGTCAAAACCATCGGGAAATTTATGATGTCCCCGGTTAATAAAATGATAACGTGCCTTGGCCTTTGGAAACAACTTAACCACAGCATGCTGCATGGTGAATTTGTAAAAGTCATTATCTAATATAGAGGTAAATGAAGCCATCTTTATCGATCTGTTTTTTTGTTTGAAGCGGTAAATTTACTAATTAACGTGAAAATGTATGGATTGTTCATGATAAATATAAAAAGACATGCATATAAAAGGCGGATAAAATTTTTCATTTTACCCGCCAGATATGAATTATTATTTTACTCGGCTGTCATTATCTTGTTCTAGATCTTTCTGATCCTTGTGAAGAACGTCCAGAGCTACGTTCACCGGAGCTTTCTGAAGACCTTGATCGCGATACGGACGATGAATTGTCTGTATTTGATCTACTTCTTGTGTTTTCGTAGCTCCGATTTTGAGTTGGTTGCGATACCGGTTGGCTCGAACGGGTTCTGCTGCCATCATAATTTCCATTTCGTTGTGGCGTTGTTGTCGGTTGAACTACTCGTGGAGGCACAGTCTGATTAGAGCTGCTTGCATTTGATCGCGAACGTGAATTATAATCTGTGTTTCTATTGTAGTCTGTACTTCTGCCGTTTACAACACCATTATTATCAACGGAGCCATTTTGTCTATTTCTACTGGTAGATGTAGGGTTGTTATTGTTTGAAGCATCCGATTGGCGACCTGATCGTGTTCTAAAATCATAGTTATTCGAATTAGGTTGTGTACCGTTCGTATTTCTATTTACAGTTCCATTGTCGCTGCTTCTCGTATTATTATTTGAACTACGACTCGAGCCACCGCTGTTGGCATCATTACGAGACCTTACAGAAGCATTTCCACTGTTATCGATATATAACTCACGACTTCCTGATCTTGAATCGATGTTGTCTCGATTGCTGATAACACGATTGGTACGATCTGAAATCTCACTATTGTTATTACGTGTTCGGGTAGATGCATCCACGACATTTGTAGGACGTGCAGAAGATCTTGTATTACGGTCTACATTTGGACGGTACATACTGATTTCATTACTACGATTGCTGCTACTGCGGGCAGATCCAGGTCGATCGGCATTTGCGATTCTATTAACTGTTACGCTTCTTCCTGTCGAACGTTCGATGTCAGATCTTCGAGGGCCACCAACATAATAGTTGTTGTTAATTATCGTTGTATTGTTGATAATGGTGGTTCTGTTATAGATATTATTGTAATTTCTTCGATTAACATAATATCTATCCATATCCCTATTCATAAAGTGATTGACTCCCACAAATGTCCAAAAGTTCATTGGAATATTAACAGATACATTTATACTCATGCCCGGGCCCATTGGTGCCCAACCGTAGTAGTCGTTACTTTGACGCCAATTTACCCATGCTGGCCCCCATTCATAGTCAGGAACCCATCCCCATCCATAACGGTCATTGTAGTTCCAGCGACCATAGTGAAATGGAGCCCAACCCCAGTCATAGTTGGATACCCAGGTATTACCATAGTCGGTCATTGTCCAATAACCATTGGTTGCATAAGGCTGGAAGTTCGGGCCAACGTCCGGAATCCAGACATAACCATAATTGGGATCATTAACCCATTGTCCGTAAGGGGAGAGTTGATCATAGAACATCTGGAACGAAACTCCAGCATTGTTATAATTGTTATAACCATTATATCCACCCCGTTGGGCCATCGAAGTCGCGCAACTTGAAAAAGAAGCGATACCTATAAAACCAAGTACCCAATATTTTATGTTGCCTAAATTTTTCATGACTGTAATATTTAAAAGTGTGACAAAACTCTATTGTATTGTCTTTGTTATTATGACAGCATAACGTATAAAATGGTTTAATCGGTACACTGGAAATCTGATTTTTTTTATATAAAAGTCAAATTGATGATCTTTTTACATAAACGACAATTTTAGATACATATTTTTTATTTACCTTTACCGCTCGAATTGCTACGTGTTTGTTCAGCATAAGACGTGTTTTATGACACATTAATTTGAAATAGACATCATTTAAATGGCTAAAAAACTTCAGACTTTTTTTCTAGAATTCGCAAACATTCACCGTTTTTTGCTACGGTTTTGGCGCGAATTGGTAACTCCACCCTATGAATTTAAAGAAATTGTCCGCCAGTGCTATGAAATAGGCTACAAATCTTTGCCTTTGATCAGTTTAACGGGGTTTATTGTTGGATTTGTCTTTACAAAACAATCGCGTCCTTCTTTGGAAGAATTCGGGGCGACTTCGATGTTGCCTTCGCTTATTTCGATTGCTATTGTTCGTGCTCTTGCACCGCTGGTGACAGCTTTAATAGCTTCGGGTAAAGTGGGCTCGCAAATCGGTGCGGAACTAAGTTCGATGAATGTCACGGAGCAAATCGATGCCATGGAAGTTTCGGGAACTAATCCATATAAGTATCTTATTGTAAGTAGAATATTAGCTACAACTATTGGGATTCCTGTACTATGTTTTTATGTAGCGGGTATAGGTCTTTTAGGCGGTTACCTAAGTATGATGAGTAAAGACGACTTAAGCTTTTTGAGTTTTTTTACGCAAGTATTTGAGACGATAGCATTTAAGGATTTAGGTGCTATGGTTTTGCGTGCGGTTATATTTGGTTTTACTATTGGAGCTGTAAGTTGTTATTGCGGTTATTTTTCTTCAAAGGGGACTGAAGGTGTGGGTAAGGCAGCCAATGCTGCCGTTGTAGCTTCGATGTTCCTTGTATTTATTGAGGAAATAATTATTGTTCAAGTTTTATCGTTCTTTGGATAGCGAGCTATGGAAAAGATTAAATCAACCATCGACCATTCGAAGCCGGTCATTGAAATTAGGGATGTTAGCAAGTCTTTCGGTGATAATCACGTCCTACGTGGTGTCAACCTGGATTTATATAAAGAAGAAAATCTCGTTGTGCTTGGACGTTCTGGAACAGGGAAATCCGTGTTGATCAAATTGATTTCTGGTTTATTAAGACCGGATGAGGGGACGATCAATGTTTTGGGAGAGTCAGTTCTTGAATTAAATGATCGCGAACTGCGTGAATTACGCTTAAAAATAGGGTTTTCTTTTCAGAATAGTGCGCTTTATGATAGTATGACTGTGCGCGAAAATTTGGAATTTCCATTGGTTCGAAATAAACGGAACTTAACACGTTCGGAGATCAACTTTGCTGTAGAAGAGGTTTTGGATGGAGTAGGGCTTTCGCAAGCTATCAATCAGATGCCATCGGAGTTGTCGGGTGGACAACGTAAACGAATTGGTATTGCGCGCACACTGATTCTTAGACCTGAAATCATGATGTACGATGAACCAACAGCAGGACTAGATCCGATCACTTGTTTGGAGATTAATGGATTGATTAATGAGGTTCAGGAGAGGTATAAAACAGCATCAATTATTATTACGCATGATTTAGCTTGTGCGAAAGAGGTGGGAGACCGTATTGTAATGTTGTTGGATGGCAAGTTTGAAAGACAGGGGTCTTTTGAAGAGATTTTTGATACAGATGACGCACGTGTAAGAGCGTTTTATAATTATAATTTTATTCTATAATATACATGAGTAAGGCAGAAAATAAAAGAGCAATCATTGTCGGTATTTTTGTTTTTTTAGGCGTATTGATTCTTTTAGCTGGTATTTTTATTTTGGGTAGCCAGCAAAAGAAATTTACTAGAAATATCGAAATTACGACTTCATTTCCCGATGTCGCTGGATTGAAAGTGGGGAGTAATGTGTGGTTTTCTGGGGTTAAGGTAGGGATCATTAAGAATATACATTTTAAAAGCGTGCAGGATGTTGAGGTGGTATTGACAATCGAGGAGAAATCTGCTGAATATATTCGTAAAGATGCTGTAACAAAATTGGGCTCGGACGGTTTGATTGGTAACAAGATCGTAGTGATTTCTGGAGGGTCACAAAATGCGCCAACAGTGGAGACAGGTGATTTCTTGCGTTCGGCGAAGACTGCGGACATGGAAGCAATGATGGAAACATTGCAGGTAAATAATGAGAACTTAGCAAAGATTACGACTGACTTTGTAGAAATATCACGTGGATTGGCCGACGGAAAAGGAATGGTTGGAGCGATGTTGACCGATACTTCTATGGTTAATACATTGCGTGCTACATTATTGTCAATCAGTGCTGCAATGAATAATGCGAATAAAGCATCTGCTAATTTGGTTACCTTGACAAACTCTTTAAATAGCAATAAGGGCTTGATTCATGATTTAACGACTGATACCGCTATATTCTCTAACCTGCGTCAGTCTGCAGCGCAGTTGCAAGGAGTTTCTCAGACAGCAAATGCATTGATAAACAATTTGAATAATGCTTCAAGTCGATTGAATGATAAAGATAATGCGGTGGGTGTGTTATTGAATGACCCGGCATCGGCAAATCAAATTAAATCGGCAATCAATAATTTAAATTCGAGCACATCCAAACTGGACGAGAATATGGAGGCATTGCAGCATAATTTCTTGTTGCGTGGTTTCTTTAAAAAGAAGATGAAGGAGGATGCGAAAAAAGCTGAGTTGCTTAAAGCGGACACTGCAAAGTAAGTTGTGTTAAAAAAGAACATAAGGAAAGGCTGTACGCTTGCGTAGGGCCTTTTTTAATAAATAATAGCGTCATTATGGGATCCAACTCAACAGGTCTTAGCACTGTATAGTATTTGGATAACCCTTTTATATTTGAAAGAAATGAATCACAGCGAAATAACCGATAAAGACGTCATTTACGAAGACAATCATCTCATCGCTATAAATAAGAAAGCCGGGGATATTGTGCAGGTGGATGAAACAGGAGACCTATCTTTAGAAGATATGGTGAAAGTATATTTGAAAAAGAAATATGATAAGCCAAATGAAGCATTTGTTGGTGTTATTCATCGATTAGATAGACCTGTTAGTGGTATGATTTTGTTCGCCAAAACAAGCAAGGCGCTAGAGCGAATGAATAAATTTTTTCAGGATAGACATGTGAAAAAGACCTATTTGGCAATCGTTAGACAGCGTCCGCGAAAAACTGAGGGGAAACTTATCAATTGGTTGGTTCGGAATAGACAAACAAGGGTAACAAAGGCCTTTCCACGCGAGGTGAAAGGCGGAAGTTATGCCGAGTTGGATTATACCTTGGTGGGTGAGTTGAATGGATTCTATTTGCTGCGCGTAGAGCCTTTAACAGGTCGTACACATCAGATTCGTGCGCAACTTGCAGCGATGGGATGTCCTATTGTTGGTGATAATAAGTATGGATATCCAAGAGGCAGTTCTTTGGGCAGTATTTGTTTACATTCTCGTTCATTGACCTTTACGCATCCAATAAAAAAGGATAAGATGGAATTGATCGCTTCTTTGCCGAAAGATGGCTTTTGGGATAAATTTGAATCTTTGGCACGCTAATCGTTAAAATTTCAGTACCTTTGTGCTATGAAATGGTTTAAATATTTACTCCTAATATTTACCTTAAGCTGCTCGGCTGTGTCTGTTTCGTACGGACAGTGTGCGATGTGTACATTGAACGCTGAGAATTCTACGAAGGAAGGAAATATGCAAGGAAGAGGTCTGAATGACGGTATTTTGTTTCTATTGGTAATACCTTATCTAGCCGCGGCGGGCCTTGGTTATTTATGGTATAAAAAATACCGCAAGAAGAACCCCGTAACAAAGAAATTTTTAAACGAAATAAAATAGATTCTTAATGCCCACATCCAAATTCCATGCAATGATACATTCCAAATGTCCGAAGTGTCATATTGGTAATGTATTTGTAGGAAAGGTATACAGTTTACATAAGCAGCATATGAATGATACTTGCCCTTATTGTGGTGTCAAGTACGAGGTTGAGCCGGGGTATTTCTATGCTGCCATGTATGTGAGTTATGCTTTGTCTGTCGCTGAGATTGTTACTGTATCTGTTGCTATCGCAATTTTGACAGGAAGCGAGTCTCCTTGGTCTTATCTGATTGGTCTAGCTGTAACCATTTTGGTCTTCGCACCTTTTAATTTTAGATATGCCCGTTTGATTTTACTTCATTTTTTAACGCCAAAAATCAGTTATGATCCGCGCTATGAATTGGCGGCAGAGATAGGTGAAAAGAATAATAAGAACTTTGAAGAAGATGGTAACGATATTAATGAAATAAAAAAATAAAAGAGCTCTACAGAGCTCTTTTATTTTTTTAGATACTTCATGGTACTGTCGAAAAGGAACACCTTGTCTTTATATACTTCCGAAATGAGTTGTTGTAATGGAATTAGATGCACTTGCTGAAAATCTGCTATATGGTCTTCTGTAGGGAGTATAACTTGAATGCAGTAGGTCATACCTTCGTGTGGAGACTGTAGCATTTCCAGAAAATGCACTTGAAATTTTTGGGATTGCACGATATTATCCTGAATCCATGAAACGACCTCTTGATGGATTGTTTCTTCTGCTATAACGGAGACATTGTATAAAAACATATGCAAAAATACGCTATTTTTCTGCGATAAAAAAGATTCTAAAGGACAGAACCGAGATAAGTTTGAATATTACATTTAATTACTATATCTTGTAAAAATAAGGTTGCATTTCATGCAATTCCGTATTTAATTGCAATATTTGGAATAAATGATAAGGATGTATTTGGGATTATGAGGATGAAATTTTGGATAGGTTTGTTTTTTTCTGCCATGATCATGTTGGGGTGTCAACGACATAGTGTTGATCTTATTCCAATAAATCAATTTTTTTCTACACCTGAAAAATCAAATTTTAAGATTTCTCCAAATGGTCGATTTATCGCTTACATTGGCTTAGATAATCATTGCAAAAATATCTATTTAATAGATTTGATCAATAAGGATAGTTCCAAACAGCTTACTTATCAAAATGATATTAATGTAAAATCCTTCGCTTGGAACAATGATTCAAAAATTTCCTTTTTGACGGAACAATCTTCGCAGGACAGTTTACGTTTATATGCTGTGGACATCAACACAGAAAAGATTTGGCCATTGATTAAACCGGTACGAGGTCGGTTTCGATGGATTCATGCTATGGCGACCGGAGGTGATAGTTTTATAGCGGGAATCAACGATAGAGACTCTTCTTTTTTTGACCTTTATCGTATCTATTTAGACGGGAGGCCTCGGGAATTGGTTTTACAGAATCCGGGAAATATGAGCTCCTGGGTTGTATCTAATGATGGGCAGGTACGATTGGCTGTGGCCAACGATTCTGTACAGCAATCTGTGCTCTATAGAAGTTCAGAAAAAGAACCATTTAAAGAGATTATACGATGTGATGTTGAAAGTAGTTTTACTCCACTGGGTTATAAGGATAGTTCAAATGCCATCATTTATGCTTTATCCAATATAGACCGGGATAAACTGGCCTTGGTAAGTTATGATTTAGTAAACCAAAAAGAGCTGGGCGAGCTATATAGTCATAAAGATGTTGACGTGAGCCCTGGGGGGTATTTCACTGAACAGAATAAGCTGTTATTTGTCAATTATAGCACATCAAGACAGAACAGACATTTTTTTGATGAGGCTACCAAAAAGAAATATGATCAATTGTCGAAGCAGATTGATGGCTTTGAGTTTCAGGTATTGAATACTGATATTTCGGGGAACAAGGTCATTATCAAAACCTATACGGACGTAAACCCGGGCGGGATTTATTTCTATGATTTTTCGACTCAAAAATTAACGAAGCTAACAGATAATAATTCCGATCTAAAAGACAAAGAACTTTCTCCAAATGAGTATATCACTTATACGGCGAGAGATGGCATTCAGATTTCGGGTTATTTAACTTATCCCATTCATTCCAATCGCAAAAATCTGCCTATGGTTGTATTGCCCCATGATGGACCTAACGGACGGGAGGTTTGGGGATTCGATAACGAAGCGCAGTTTTTGGCGAACAGGGGTTATTTGGTTTTTCAGATGAACTATAGGGGATCGACCGGTTTTGGTAAGAAGTTTTGGACTGCGGGATTTAAGGAATGGGGCGGGAAGATTCAGGATGATATTACTGATGGAGTAAAATGGTTGATTAAAGAAGGAATTGCTGATCGGGAACGTGTCGCTATTGTAGGGAAAGGTTTCGGAGGCTATTCGGCGCTACACGCTGCTTGTTTTAATTCTGATCTTTATAAATGTGCCGTGTCTTATTCCGGCTATACCAATCTGTTCACTTACTTTAGAGATATACCGCCATATTTTAAATCGTATGTGCAGAAAATGTATCAAGTAGTTGGGAATCCGATTCGGGAGGCTGAGCTATTTAAAAATATTTCACCTGTATTTCATTCGGATAAAGTAAAGATACCGGTGCTATTGGTACAGGGAGGAAAGGATCGGTTTAGTTCGGTAACAGATGCAAATCAATTTGTACAGAAATTAAAGAATAATAATATTCCCGTACAATACATCCTAAAAGAGGACGAGGATAGAACTTTTAAACGGGACGAGAATGTCTTTGGTTACTATAATGAGTTGGAGCGATTTTTGGCGAAATATCTTGTAGACTAAGGGCGGGAGATTATGAAAGCAGAGAAATATAGCTATCGAAAAAATTACGGATTATTGTTGATGTTTTTCATCGTGATTAGTGGTCTGTATATATTTGCCCTTTTTCTTTCGCGTAATTATACAGAATCGCATATTAAGAACGAATTTACCAATCGGAAATCGGAGATATTTGATCAAACCTTAGTCCCTTTCAATGATTTTTTTCAGAATAGAATTCCTGAAGTATCTTTTTATCAAGGTTTTTTGGATTCAGTCCAGGCGGGAAAATATGCATATAGTATATTAAGTTCCTACCCATTCGTTAGAGAAATTGGTTTTTTTGATTTACAATTTAATAATGATCATAACTTGAACTATGGTTTTATTGTTAATAACCTTAGAATTCAACCGAAAACCATTACTTTTTTTACCGTTTCCAGGTCTGGCCTGAATAAAAATACGATTCGGGATCGAGGGCAGATGGGCTTGCATTCCGAAGAGATTAATAATATTGGTGTGAAGCTGGCAACTTATATCGATAAATTGCAACCGAATGCCAAGCTTTCTGATAAGGATATTCTGAAGGTTTTTTATACCATAAGACCTGGACAGATTACCTATCTGAATATTCCAAGGGTCAACGACTTAATAGTCTATAAGTCTATTATGGAAGGTAATTTGGATCATACTGTCGGATATGAACAGGATATGTTCAATTTTCAGATTGATCCAATGTATCTGGAAGTAAAAAATAGTTATTCAAATCTTTATGAGAAAGTAGAAATAGTGCCACTGGTTGGTGCTCCGATCACGCCGGAAAATGACGAGATTTCAACGGAGATGCCGTTACCTGGAGCCTTAGCAGACTACAAACTTCTTTTTAGGTCGAGTAAAAGTTTTCTGTCAAAAGAGATAAATCGCAGTTTTTGGCCGGTATTGGGAGGGGTATCCCTGATTTATATTATTTTGATTGCAATATTATATTTAATTTATAGAAATTTAGAAATTAACGGAAGACTTTTTAAATTGCAGTACGATTTCATCAATAATCTTACCCACGAGTTTAAGACGCCTGTGAGTGTTATTAAAATTGCTGGAAATAATATTAAGAGTGCGCAGGTACTCTCTGATGAAGAGCGGAAAATGTATGGAAATATATTAGATCAGGAGGCAGACCGATTAAATAACTTGATGAATAAGCTGTTGTCTTTTAGTCAGATCGAAAATAAAACCATAAAATTAAATAAAGAAGAAGTTGATTTGGAGGAATTTACCGAAAATCTAGTAGCTTCGTCAAGAATAAAATATGCGGATTTCAAGATTAGCACAAAAATTGATGTAAGGACATCAATGCTTGCAGATCCGGTACTGTTAAGTAGTGTGTTTCAAAATATGATCGATAATGCCTATAAATATTCGAAAGCGGGGCATAAAATCTTAGATATTGCGATACAACAAAACAAGAAGAATTTTGTTATCACTTTTAAGGATGAAGGAATAGGTATTGAGAAGGCAGAGTTTAACAACATCTTCAAAAAGTTTTATAGAATAAAAAGTCAATATAATCAGCAAGGAAGTATCGGTTTGGGCTTGGCTTTCTGTAAAGAGATTACCGAATTTATAGGCGGTGATATTACAGTAAAAAGTCAATTGGGACAGGGGACCACCTTTACCTTGGTATTTCCGGTTTAAAAAATAAATTTAAATATGAATAAAGACATCACTGTTGCTGTTATTGAAGATGATGAGAACTTACGGTTCTTGGTAAAACATCGATTGGAATCCGAAGGCTATCAGGTCATTCAGAGTGGAAATGGGAATGAAGCGGAAAGTTTGATCTTGGAAAAGAGACCCGATGTGGTTTTGTTGGATTGGATGCTTCCAGGAAAAGAAGGCAACGAAATCTGTGAAGATGTCCGTAAAGCCGGATTTGAGAATATCATTATCATGATGACAGCGAAGTCTCAAGATGTGGACAAAATTGAAGCCTATAGCTTTGGTGTGACTGATTACATTAGTAAGCCATTCAATATGGATGTGCTTATTGCTATGATCGATAATAAGGTGAAATTTTTCTTGCCTAAGAACAGTCCCGAAGTATATAAATTTGGCCAAACGGAACATCATCCGAATATTCATTCCTTAATACGTGACGGAAGGAAAGTTGAGTTGACCATTTTGGAAAACCGAATTTTGCTTCATTTTTTACAAAACTTAGGCCGGGAGATTACACGCGAGGAGTTAATGGAGGTTGTCTGGGGTTATAGCTCAAATGTCAACACACGTACGTTGGATATGCATGTGGTTCGTTTAAGGAAAAAGATCGAAACAAATCCAGATAAGCCACATTATCTACAAACAGTTCGGGGGCTGGGGTATAAATTTGTTGATGAGGAAGAGATTTAATTTTATTTAACGGGTAAGAATTTGTTTTGTTGAAAACAATTATTATCTTCGTATAGATTCAAAGCAAGACCATGTTTCCTGACGAGGGAAATATGGTCTTGTTTCTTTTTTAAAAAGTAGAAAATAAGAAAAAAGATAAAATTATGGCAGAAGTAACTTATTTTACGGAAGAAGGATTGCGTAAGCTTAAAGAAGAATTGGCTTATCTGAAGACGGAAGGAAGGTCTAAAATTGCCAATGCTATTGCAGAGGCTAGAGACAAAGGAGATTTGTCAGAAAATGCAGAGTATGATGCAGCTAAAGAAGCTCAGGGGCTTCACGAAGCTAAAATTGCCAATTTGGAGAATACATTGGCGACTGCACGTTTAATTGATGAGTCCAAATTGGATACATCTAAAGTTTTGGCCTTATCGATTGTTAAGATCAAGAACAAAAAGAATGGTGCTGAAATGACTTATCAATTGGTGGCGGAGTCAGAAGCAGATTTGAAGTCGGGCAAGATTTCAGTTAAATCTCCTATTGCCCAGGGTTTGTTGGGAAAATCGAAAGGTGATACAGCTGTTATTGAAGTGCCTGCCGGTAAAATTGAATTCGAGATCGTAGAGATTTCAAGATAATATATGTCGGTTATGTGCGGTATGCCATAACCGCACATCCACAAATTAACTTTATATTAAGAAGGTCGTGATATAGTAATCGCGACCTTTTTTGTTTATATTTGTTGGCAGTAGAAAAACAGGGTGTGATAAAATCTGCAGTTAAATTTTTAATTGCTAACATACCGAAGGCTTTGCATTTTAAAGTCTGTTTTTTGCTAATTATTGTTTAAAAGATTTATTCCAAGATTAGAATAATATGTCGACAATTTTTTCAAAAATCGTTGCTGGGGAGATCCCAGCTTACAAAGTTGCAGAAAGTAATGATTTTCTAGCTTTTTTGGATATCAGTCCATTGGCTAAGGGGCACGTTCTTGTGATCCCTAAGAAAGAGACCGATTACATTTTTGATATAGAAGATGATGAATATATGGCGCTTTGGGTCTTTGCTAAGATTGTTGCTCAAGGTATTAAAAAGGTAATTCCCTGTGTAAAAGTTGGTGTTGCAGTTGTTGGTTTAGAAGTGGCTCACGCACATATACATTTGGTGCCTATTAATAAAATTAGTGATTTAAACTTTGCTGGACCTAAATTGAGCTTGGCAGAGGACGAACTTCATGAAATTGCGACTACTATTCGCGAGTCTATCGTCAGTATAACTGCTCAAAATCAATAATTAGAAAGGATTATATTACACTTGATTTACGTTCGTTTTTTAGAAGAATGCTATATTTGTACTTTGCTGTTTAAAATTTGTACAAGAATAAGCGTAGGATTTGTTCTAAAAAAGGAACGCAACATTGATTTTTACTAAAGGTTATGCATGAACTCTTGTTGTCATTTCAACAATTATTAAACCCGGAGGAGCTATTGAGTTCAGGAGGGTTTTATCTGGTTATCTTAATTGTATTTGCTGAGACGGGCCTATTTTTTGGATTTTTTCTACCTGGGGATTATTTATTATTTCTTGCAGGATTATTTTGCGCGCTAAATAAAATTGACGTTAATATATACACGCTTTGTTTGGGCTTGTTTATAGCGGGAGTGTTAGGGAATTTTACAGGGTATTGGTTTGGTTATCGAGCGGGGCCGATGCTGTTTAAGCGAAAAGATAGTTTCATCTTTAAGCGAAAATATGTGGTCATGGCCGAAGAATTTTACCATAAATATGGTGGAACTGCTTTAATTATAGGAAGATTTGTTCCAATAGTTCGTACTTTTGCACCTATCTTTGCAGGTGTTGTAAAATTAGATTTTAAGAAGTTCGTTCTGTATAATGTTGCCGGAGCTGCCATTTGGGTACTTGTATTGACCCTGTCTGGATATTTCCTTGGTATTGAGTTCCCTTGGATTATACATTATGTAGAATATGTTGTCGTTGGTATGATTGTGATCGCATTTTTACCAATTGCAATAACGTTGTTAAAAAAGCGTATAAAAGATAAAAGAAACAAACAAAATATACAGTAAAATAAAAAATGAGTAAACAAAACCCTTGGCACATGGTTTCTCCAGGTGAGAATGTTCCAAATGCCGTAAATGCTATCATTGAGATTACAAACGGATCCAAAGGAAAGTATGAATTAGATAAAGAAACTGGTTTGTTGCTTTTGGACAGAGTAATGAGTTCATCTGTCGTTTATCCTGCCAATTATGGTTTTATCCCACAGACTTATTGTGATGACAAAGATCCTTTGGATATTTTGGTCATTTGTTCAGTGGATATTTTACCATTAACATTGGTTGAAGCACAGGTCATTGGTGTGATGAATATGGTTGATGGTGGAGAACAAGATGATAAAATTATTGCGGTAGCTAAAAATGATCCCGTTTTTAATTACATTAAAGATATTGATCAGTTACCTCCGCATACCATGAAGGAGATTGTACAGTTCTTTGAGAGTTATAAAGCACTTGAAAAGAAGCATGTCATTGTTGAGGGTGTAAAAGGACGTGAAGAAGCACAAAGAATCTTGATCGAGGCTATCGATTTGTACAAAAAAGAATTTGTTAACAAATAACCCCAAGCATGGCGCTCGATATATTTTGGACATTGTTTTTAGTATTGGCCAACGGCTTTTTTGTCGCGGCAGAATTTGCTATTGTCAAGGTCCGAGTCTCCCAAATTGAAGTTCAGGCAAAAACAGGTAGCAAAGTTGCTACAATAGCCAAAAGTATAACGGAGCATTTGGATGGTTATTTGGCCGCTACACAATTGGGTATTACACTTTCTTCACTGGCCTTAGGTTGGGTAGGAGAGGCTGTAATGACCCAAATTGTGCAGGGGGTACTAGGTTTTTTCGGTGTTGAATTGACAGGTACAATCGCGACGAATGCAGGTCATATATTGGCTTTTACGATTATTACCGTGTTACACATTGTATTTGGAGAGCTCGCTCCTAAATCAATTGCGATTCAAAAACCTGTTGCAACAACAATGAAAATTGCGGTTCCACTGCAATTTTTCTACTTTATCTTTAGACCATTTATTTGGATTTTAAATGGTTTCGCTAATTTTCTGTTGAAGATTTTAGGATTTGAAGTTACTAAAGGGGAATCTGCGCACTCTTCTGAAGAGTTGCAATATCTTTTGGATAAAGGTAAAGAGTCTGGTGCTCTGGATATTTCTGAGCACGAGTTGATCAAAAATGTATTTGATTTTAACGAACGTATCGTTAAGAATATTATGGTACCTCGTACCAAAATTGTGGCTGTGGAGGTCACGGCTGATGCCTCTGAGCTGATAGAAACCATGACTGAAGAAGGGTACTCTCGTCTGCCAATTTATGAGGATAATATTGATCAAATCGTTGGTATTGTCCATACGAAAGATATTTTACCCCTCTTAGCTAAAGGAAAAGAGGTTGTCATGAGAAATATCATGCGCAAACCTTATTTCATTCCTGAGACGAAGAAGATCAATGATCTAATGGCTGAGTTCCAGCAAAAGCGTCTACAGTTAGCGATTGTATTGGATGAATTTGGTGGAACTGCGGGTATGGTTACCCTGGAAGATATTGTTGAGGAACTTGTTGGTGAGATTCAGGATGAATACGATGAGGAAACTCCAGTTGTCGAACGTATCTCGGAAACGGAATATATGGTCGATGCAGGCGCTAGTATTCATGATGTGAATGAATTTCTCCCGATAGAATTACCCGAAAGTCAGGATTACGATACGATGTCCGGTCTGGTGAGCGAAATCTTTGATAAGATTCCTGAAGTCGGTGAGCGTAAAGAAGAATATGGTTACGTATTCACTATTATCCGTAAGGCCCAGCAGAACATAGAGTTTGTCAAATTGGAATTGGTCGAATCGGCCGATGATGATACAGAAGAATAAAACAATAACGAAAGCACATGCAGTTATTTTTTACACCGGATTTAAACCCTTCATTAGAAAATTTTATCCTTAGTGAAGAAGAAAGTAAACATGCTATTCGTGTGCTTCGTATGGATACTGGTGATCGTTTACATCTCATAGACGGTCGCGGTGGTTTGTACGAAGCTCAAATTATTGACCCTCACCCCAAACGTACTGTTATCACGATCTTAAATGTTGAGGAGGAGTTTCAGCGGCCAAAATATCATTTGCATATTGCTGTTGGTCCAACGAAGAATATTGATCGCATCGAATGGTTTTTGGAAAAGGCGACTGAGGTTGGAATTCAAGAAATAACTCCAGTTATCTGTGAGCATTCTGAGCGAAAAGAGGTGAAATTAGATCGTCTAAATAAGGTGGTTGTTGCAGCGATGAAACAATCGTTGAAAGCCTATCTTCCCAAGCTAAATCCAGCAGTATCGTTTAAACAGTTTTTGAGGGAAATCCCAAAAGAAGGTGTTCAAAAGGCAATTGCACACTGTGTTGACGCTGAAAAGAAGTATTTAAACCAGGTTTTGGAGCCAGACCAGCATTATATTATCCTCATTGGTCCGGAAGGAGATTTCTCTGAAGACGAAATTGATTTGGCACTACAGATGGGGTTTCATCCGATTTCGTTGGGAGAAGCGCGTTTAAGAACCGAAACGGCTGCTTTAGCAGCTTGTATGGAAGTTTCCCTGCTGAATAGAGGATAGGGGATAAAAGACGGACCCTGGCCCACTAAATGGGCTGTGAGAGATCTGCAAAGCCCATTTAATGGTTTAATAATAGACGCTAGTTTATTTTATTGGTTCTGCATCTACAATCTGGATTTCAGCATTTCCTTTAAGCGGATCTTTGGTAAAGATCATTTTCCCTTTTAATTTAATCGGATCTTCAGAGAATTTTATTGCATTGCCCTTTAATGTTACTTCAACCATTGGTGGTATTCCGTTGGATCCACAGAATTGGCATTGCATCACGGGTAATACAGACATCATAAAGTTTTTATGATTACGACCACTATGAAGAGGAACCATATAACCTGGTAATTCAACAATTTTATTTTCAAGCGCTTTAAGTTCTTTTGGGTAGAAAGGAGTATATACTTTCTTTGCCCCATTATAAGTTACTTTATAAGCCATTTTATCAATTGCTTCCCAAGTTTTGTTCATCATAGGTGTATGATCGGGAACATCCGGATTATTGCCTATTTGGGCTTGGGACTGTATGGTACAGAATAATATAAATAAGAATACTGTCAGTGTTTTTTTCATGTGTTATGCTATTGTTATGTATCGAGTGTTATGTATCGAGAAGCTGTTCGAATGTATTTTCCGTTTTCCTGCCTAGAGGATAAGCTGCTCTTCTTATTGCGATCTTTTGTCGTTGTGTAATCTTAGTTAAACTTATTTATTTGATAGTGTTCCAGAAATACTTGTCCTGTAGGCCTTGATCGCCGGAATAAGTGCTGCGAAGATACCTATTAGACAAGCAACAAACAAGAAAATCAGTTCTTTAGGATGAAGTGTAAAAGCCTCTATAAAATCGGCGCTTTGACTTGTCTGATTACTGATATAGTAAAGCGCTAGATGTGCCATTATAAGCCCAATTAACCCACCAAGAATCGTAATGATTAGTCCTTCAAGAAGCACAATGGCAAAGAGTTTTCCTTTGGAGGCTCCAAGCGTACGCATGATGGCAAGATCGTATTTACGTTGCTTTAATGCGTTATATAAATTAATAAAGACGCTTAAACCTGCAATAAACATAATTACATAAGCGAGTATCGATAAAGAATCTATCCCTACGCCTAATAACGAGAATAGACGAGTGCTTTCCATGGCGGGAGATGCGGCCTGCATGTCTGTTTGCTGATCAATCAATTTTGGCAAAATTCCGATCGCTGCAGGCGATTGATATTTTAGTAGAATGGCGGTTATTTCCAGTCCATTCTGTTTTACCATGTCGGCACCTATTGACTTCACAAACATGCCTTCCTCTGCGTGCTCATGATGGTCTTCCTGCTCCTGATGTCCTTTTTCGTTCGTTTGGGCTGGAGCAGATGAATTTTCTGCTATATCTTCACCATGATGGTGCAGATGTGCTTTGAGGGTTTCCTCCCGGTCTTCTTGGCGTTCGCGTAATTCTTTCTCTACTGCTGTTTCTTGATGCTCATGTTTATGTGCAATGCCATGTACATCCCAAACACTTTCTAAGTTGGTTAGTATTAAGTTATCGGTAACGTTATTGTTATGTTTTAGAATACCAACAATGGTAAACGGATGTTCGTCATGATGATGTCCATCTTTGCTCAAGCCATGTGAACTATGGATCTGATCGCCAATTTTGAGCTGTTGTTTTTTTGCAACTTGATCACCAATGACTACTTCAAAGTTATTTTGCCAGATACAGCCTTCAGTTATTGCTGTTTCATAAATAGCTAAGAAAGATGAATCTGTTCCAACAATGCGATGGCCTTTGAAATTGTCACCTAAAGATAGGGGCACTGCAAGCTGAACAAGGGGATTTTGGCGTAATGGTTCCAGTTCGTCCAGTGGGATATTGCCGGTTGGATTGTCAATATGATAAATACTTGATAAGATCAATTGAAGGGGGCTTCCTTTGGCTCCAACAACCAAATCAATATTTTTACTGTTATTGTCAAGCTGCTTTTCAAAAGTTTCGCCGGTAATTGAAAGCACGGCAAGGATGGAAATTCCAAACGCCGTTAACAGCATGCTTAGAAAGACCGAGCCAAACTGCCTACTTAAATTTTTCCAAACCAATTGTATCGTGTTCATAACAAATTCTAAAAACTAAGGGTGACGCGTAAATTAAAGTAAAACAATTATTTTAAAAGGTACATTTTGGAGAACTGATCTTTTATTCTCTTGTCGTGTGTTGTTATCAATAAAGTCGATCCTGCAGTGTCAGCTATCGATAATAATAATTCTAATACCCTGTAGGTATTGTTGTCATCTAGAGCGGCCGTTGGCTCGTCAGCAATAAGTAGAGCTGGTTTATTGATGATGCTGCGTGCAATAGCAGCACGTTGTAATTGGCCGCGACTCAATTCGTTCGGGTAGGCATCACTTTTTTGATCTAATTGCAGTTGCGTCAATATGAAATGTATTGCATTAAGGTCTATTCTTTTCCCTGCTAAAGACTGTGCCAACTTGATGTTTTCCAAAAGTGTTAAATTTCTTAGGAGGTGAGCTTCTTGGAATATAAATCCGATATATTGCGCACGAAACTGATCCAATTTGCTGTTTGATAATAAGGATAGGTCTTGGTTATTTATTTTGACTAGACCTGTCTCTGGTCGTGACAAACCTCCTAATATATTAAGTAACGTTGTTTTTCCAGAACCCGAATCCCCTAATAACAGCGTATGCTGACCTTTCTCGATGTGAATATCTGGAAATTCAATTGGCGTTGAATTAGGATACTGAAATGATAACTGTGTAGTCGATACGATTGGAGTGCTCATGAGGATCAGAAATTGAAAATATATTCAAACTTAGATAAATTGCTTTTTATATGCAATNNATTGCATATAAAAAGCAATTTACTGCAGTGAGTTAACAGTTGGCAATGGAAGATGATCGGTCTCTCTCAACTGGCAGTACCACTTATCTATATAAGACCGTAAATGGCATTCATTAAAGTGTAATTTAGAAAAATAACCTTATTGTGTTAATAAATTAAGTGCTTAATAATTTTATTACACTTCTTTAATATGTTGTCCCATTAAGGGGAGGAAATATTCGTATAAATTGGATAAACAGCTGTTTTTTGCTGAAAATCAAGAAAAATAGGAGGTAAGTAACATTAAATTAACAACTGATTGATGTAATGGTAATTTGTTGTTAATGTTAATCTAATATTCTGCTAATAGATTTGCAGAAACAAAAAACAAATAAATTGAAACCACAATTACAACTTAAAGGAATCGCTGCTGCCATGACGCTTGTAGTAGCTGCATCAACAACAGTTTATGCACAAAGTAGTGGGAAGTTAATGGGGACTATTACTAACAGTAAAACTGGTGAAACAATCACCGGAGTAACTGTTCGTATTTTAGGAACATCAAGAGGTGGAAGCTCTGATGTATCTGGAAAATACAGTATTCCAGCTTTACCGGCAGGTAAATATACTGTAGAATATATTTATATTGGTTACTCGACGAAGCAAGTTACCGAGGTTGAGATTAAAGCGAATGATTTGACCAATTTGGATATCGTTCTTGATAATTCGGAAGGACAGGTGTTAGATCAAGTTGTGGTTACAGGATCTTTTAAGAAAGAATCTATTGGTGCATTATATTCGCAACAAAAAAATAGTGCATTGATTTCTGATGGTATTTCAAGTGAGCAGATTAGAAGATCGCCAGATAAAAATACATCCGAAGCATTACGTCGTGTCAGTGGTACGACAATTCAAGATAATAAGTTTGTCATCGTTCGCGGTTTGAGTGATCGTTATAACGTTGCTATGATGGACGGCTCGGTACTACCAAGTACAGAAGCCAATCGTCGCGCATTTTCATTTGATATTATTCCTTCGAATCTTATTGATAAAATAACGATCTCAAAAACAGCTACTCCAGATTTACCAGCAGATTTTGCAGGGGGAGCTGTACAGATTACAACAAAAGATATTCCTGATCAAAACTTCGTTTCTTTTGGTTTAGGCTATGGTTATAACACAGCCTCAACTTTTAAAGACTTTTTGCAAACCAAGAAGAATTTTCAAAACTATCTTGGTTTTGATGATGGATCTAGTCAGTTGGCCAAGAATTATCCTTCGCGAGAAGCATTCGCGGCTGGTTTATCGCAAAAGTGGCAACGTTTAACGATGAAATCGTTGTCGAATGATTTCTCTGTTGAAAATAAGAAGGCTCTTCCCTCTCAAGCTTATCAATTTTCTTTGGGTCGAGTAAAGCAATATGAGAATAACAATAAGTTTGGTGCGCTATTTTCTGTAAATTATCGGAATTCCCAAAATATTCTATCAAATATTGAACGTAAGTGGTATCAATATGATTATACAGATAATCAATATAAGTTTACAACGAATTTGGGGGCAATGGCTAATTTCGGTTATTCTTTTGGAAAGAATAAAATCTCTTGGAAGAACTTGTACAATCGAAATTATGATAACTTATATACTGAGCGAACAGGAACACATCTTGGAACGACATCAGTAAATAAATTCTATGCTTTTGATATTTTGCAAAAATCATTGTTCAAGTCAACCTTGGAAGGAGATCATGTACTTTCGGATCTAAATGATAGAATTAAATGGACAGCATCGTATAGCAACATTAAAAATAATCAACCGAATCAGATGAAAATCAATTATGCAAAAGCGATTGACAAAGAAAATGATTCTACAGTTCCTTATTTGGCCAACATTACAAGTCCTAGTAAAGAGAATACACGTTTGTTTTCAGATCTTAATGAAAATGTTTTCTCTGGTGACTTAAACTATGCTAGACCAATGAATTTTCTATCGGCACCAACTACATTGAAAGTCGGTGCTGGAGCGAATTATCGTCATCGTGATTTTGATGCACGTTTTGTTGGACTGGTCTTAGATGTAATTAAGATGGATTCAAAATTAGCTGATCAAATACGTGAACTTTCTCCAGATAAAATATTTGCTGCAGATTTGATCGATAAAAACTATTTTAAATACGATGAAATTCAAATGCCTGGTGATTTCTATACAGCAAAATCAATGACAGGATTTGGCTACGCTATGATGGACCAAAAGTTTATGGATAAGTTTCGCGTAGTGTATGGCTTGCGTGTTGAAAACTATAATGTTCAAATTGACACAGACAAAAAGGACGTTGATGATACAAAATTAGACTTTTTGCCTTCAATTAATATGACTTATAGTTTAAATAGTAAAACAAATCTTAGAGCTTCCTATTATAGAACAATTGCTCGTCCAGAGTTACGAGAATTAGCACCATTTAGTTTTTATGATTACGAGCAATTTGGAACTATTTCAGGGAATACAAAACTAAAAAGAAGCGCAATCAATAACGCGGATTTGAGATTTGAAATATATCCTAAGGCTGGCGAAATCTTTTCTATCTCTGCATTCTATAAACAGTTTACAGATGCTATTGAAGCATCTCGCTATGATGTGAATTCGACAGTTGATGTTTCCTATTTCAATACACCAAAAGCAACTTTATATGGAGCTGAGTTAGAGGCAAGAAAGAAATTGGATTTTATCAATGAAAATAAATTGTTTTCTAACACAACTGCATATTTAAATCTTTCTTATGTGCATTCGAAGGTGACTAATCCAACTGATCAAGATTATAAAGAGAAAACTCGACCTATGGTTGGACAATCTCCCTATACGATCAATGCAGGATTGCAGCATAGCGCATTGGATAATAAATTGAATGTCAATGTCCTTTTTAACCGTATTGGTAAGCGGATAGCACAAGCAGGAGGAATTACCTTTGCGAGTGCTTACGAAGCACCTCGTAATGTATTAGATGCGCAAGTTGGCTACAAATTGATGAAGAATAAAGCGGAGGTAAAGGTTAATTTGGGTGATATTTTGAATAATCCTGTAAACGTATATTTTGATAACGAAGCTAAGGAAATTCTATATCGCTATAAGACCGGTGGAAATTATTCAGTATCATTTAATTATACATTTTAATAGTAATATAAACTTAATATTACTTTAAATATAAGGACATATCTAAAGTATTTTTTTGTATCAAGATTTTAAAGCTTAAAAAATGAAAAAAAGATTTTTATTCTTCTCACTAGCAGCGTTATTATTTGCTGGAGCATGTAAGGAAACAACAATTACGGATGAAGGTGGCGGTACTGAAACTCCAACAAATCCTGAAAATCAAAATGTCGTAGAAATCTCTGGAGAGATTACAAGTAATACAACTTGGACATCAGATAAAATCTATGTTTTAAAAGGATTCGTATACGTAAGTAATGGTGCCACTTTAACAATCGAACCTGGAACCATTATTAAAGGTGATAAAGCTTCAAAAGCTACATTAACAATTACAAGAGGCGCTAAAATTAATGCAACAGGAACAGCAGACAAACCAATTGTATTTACATCAAATTTGGCGGCTGGAGCTCGTTCCCAGGGTGACTGGGGTGGAGTAATCCTTTTGGGTAAGGCTCCTGTTAACCAAGGTACAGATGTTAAGATCGAAGGTGGTCTTGCTGGACCAACAGGTAAGGATGAAAAAAATTATATTTATTATGGAGGAACTGATGCTGCAGACAACTCAGGAACTTTAAAATATGTTCGTATTGAGTTTGCTGGAATTGCATATTCAGTTGATAATGAAATTAACGGTTTAACATTGGGAGGTGTAGGAAACGGTACAACATTAGAATATATCCAAGTCTACCGTTCAGGTGATGATGCATTTGAATGGTTCGGTGGTACAGTAAATGCGAAACATCTTCTAGCTGTAGGAACTTGGGATGATGATTTTGATACAGATTTTGGGTATTCTGGCAATGTCCAATTTGCATTAGCACAACGTGTACCTACAGTTGCAGATCAGTCAGGTTCGAATGGATATGAATCTGATAATAATGCTACTGGAACAGTTCAAACGCCCAAAACATCAGCAGTATTTTCTAATGTAACTGTTCTTGGTCCTATTCAAAAAGCAGGTGGATCTTTTAATGCAAATTATCAACATGGTGCACAAATTCGTAGAAATTCCTCTATCAGCATCTTAAATTCTGTTATTTCAGGTTTCCCGTTAGCAGGTCTGTATATCGATGATACGAAGGTTGCTGTAGCTAATTCAACTTCAAATAATTTCCTAACTGGTTCTGCTGTGTTTGAAAATAACTTGGTATACGGTTCTAAAGATGCAGATTTGAAAGTTAGTTCAACGGATAACGCTGCCGCTATATCAACACTTATACGTGCTAAAAATGTTTTCGATAATAGTAAATATGCTTCTGAGCTGTTTGTCGCACCATATAATTTCGGTTCTGATTTTTCAAATACAGGTGCTACTCCAGATTTTAAAGTTTTATCAGGATCTGCAGCTGCTAGTGGTGCGATTTTTACCAACGCTAAGGTTTCGGGAAGTTTCTTCGAGAAAGTGGCTTATAAAGGTGCTTTTGGTACGACAGATTGGACAAGTGGTTGGGCTCATTATGATCCACAGAACTTGGCATATACAACTCCTGGACAAGTAAAATAATTATAGTTTAGTTAAATAAATAGAAAATCCTGCCTCGTGCAGGATTTTTTTGTAGCAAATATGTTAAATAATTCGTTATTGAAAATAATAAACTAAACTTTAAAATATGAAAAGAACGATCTATCTATTGGTACTAAGTGTTACCTTACTATTTGTTGCCTGTAAAAAATCAGATGATAAAATTGATTCAGAAACTAAAGGTCTTCATGTAGAAATAAAAGGAATTTCTGGCTGGGGTGAATTTGTAAATATCAGTGTGGATCAAAATAAGACAGAAGTAAAATATGCTGCGGAAACTACTGGTAATCCTCAAACTGTAAAAGATAAAAGTTATAAAACAAGTGAAGACACGTTTAGAAAGTTATCATCATATGTCGATAAGTATAATTTAATGAACGCCAAAATTGAGGAGTGTGCACGCTGTGTAGATGGAGCAGACTATGTGATTACAATAAAATCCGGAGATAAAAAAAATACGGTAACAATTGCAGGGCAACGTACAGATGGAAAATATGCAGATGTACTTGATTTTATAAACAAACTTTAGATCAAACAAAAGCGCTGTGGAGGATTAATTATTCTTCTCCAAAATGACGATTTTCACCTAGATTCTGTGATATAAAGCGAATGTGAAACCCCGGTACAATGTGATATTATCTCGGCTCGTAGTGATAAACAATTTGATAAGACTGATTTTTAAGCTCCTCAGACAATTGACCTATATCTAGCGTTTGCGCTTGTGGTGTAGGTTCACAGACAGAATAATATTTTCCATTGTACAAAATAGCATCACCGATAGGATGTTCAAATTGGACGGCCATCGTTACATGAGTGGGATAGAGCAGGGTGATCATAGGAAGATTGTAGATTTCCTTTACCAGATAAAAAAACAGGGCAACACGGTCATCACAGTCACTGTATTTATTCAATAGCGTTTGTTCTGCAGAAAGGCGCTTTTCGGATCCGAAATTCTCTTCGTCATTTTCGTATAAGAATGCATATCGCGTAAACCGCATTAAATAATCGACACCTTCCTGCTGATTTTTTCCTTTTAAATTTTCCTTGAGCGCAGGAATCAGTGATTGATAAGTTTCTTTGCTGAGTGGAATATTGAAATAAGTTTCAAAATCTACGCCAGGATAGTTTTTAAAAAGATCACTGATATCTTCATTCAACTTGACATTGAAATGATAGGCTTTATGCCCATAGCTGAACTCAATTTGCTTTTCTTTATAATTTGCTGGTACAAAATCGGGTAGTTTGGTGATTTTGTAACTGAAATCTTCGATGGCTTCCGGCACTTTAATTTTGACAGGAATATAGGTGTCTGCGCGTTGAAAGAGCTTTCCATAGTCATGGAAGTTTAAACAGGTGTATTTCTTGCCATCAATTTCAAAAAAGGGAATATCAGAGATATCTTCTTTGTTCTGAATGAAAAATATGATCTGATTACTACCCACAGCCAAACGAGCATCATAACCAGATTTACACATTAAAAACCATTTATATAATGTGTAGCGGGTGTAATTTTCCGTTTTGGGAGCAATCTGTTGTGCGGTGCGGCGAATCAGCTGATAATATACCCAATCATTTAGATGATGTTCATCTTTGTATTCGAGAAGGCTATTTATAAGCTGTATGTAATTAGTTTGATCAGCTATTTGATAGAATTTTTGTATGTGAGCTATTGTTAGGCTGTCATTGAATGGAATATTAAAGGACGATGGAATATCAATAGATACTTTGCCATCATAAAAATCGAAATCATGATGCTGCGCCCTAACGAGTTTTGGACTGTAGGTTAACCAAAATAAAATGGTTAAAAACGCAATATAGTATCCTTTGATATTCAATTATTAACAAATTGATAACATTAATGTAATGTAAATTTAACAAATTGTAGTTGCTTTTTATACCGATTATTGAAAAATGTTTTTGGGATTGCAATAAGTCTGTTATTTCTACTAAATATTGTGGATATGATTCATTTGTGAGTGTTTTTTACTAAAACATCAAAATACATTAGTATGCTTTCTGATTTTGGCTGGAAGCTATATTTTGGACGGGAGGAAAATAAAGAGAATTTAATCAATTTGTTAAATAGTCTGCTTGAGGGAGAGCATATGGTCGAGGATCTCAGTTACAGCAATGTTGAAGAAGATGGCGGTTTGCCGTATGATCGGAAAGTGATTTTTGACCGTGGGGTAAGCTATACCTCCCGAACGATTAGTCGCTTGACCAAGAAAGCAACTGCGGGAAATAATTATGAGCTGCCACCGGTATATTTTATTGCCGTACTGGGGTTTCGGCTTGATCCATTGAACAGGGCGAAATATTATTACAGTGCCAATATCTTTGATGAACTTGACCAAGAAGTTCTTTATCCCAAGCTGAGCTATAAGATGTTTGTCTTGCCCAATTTCATTAAGCCACTGTCCAGGTTGGATACAATCATAGATCAATGGATGTACCTGATGAAGCATCTGGATGAGCTGGATGGATCACCTAAGTATTTGGATAAAAGAATGTTATCGCGTATTTTCATCCGACTTAATAATATGTATAAAGCGGATGAGAGATCGCTAAATTTCTTTCGTATTGAAATTTAGCTTAGTTTTGCTATAGGAGAACTGGCAAATTTAACGCTGGAAGAGAAGATGTCATACATATCAAGCTTAGAACAAAAACGTGTCTATAATGCTACAATTGCGTATGCTGAAAAGGAGGGTATGGAGAAAGGCCGATTGGAAGAGCGTGCCAAAGCCGAAGCTGAGAAATTAGCTGAAAAGCTTAAATCAGCGTTAGAATTTAAGAAAATTGTTGTAGCTGTAGAAGATATTGCTAAAGCTTTAGGACTGACTGTCGAACAGGTGGAGGAGCTGAAATAGGATTTTTTGCTTATAAAATATTATAGAGCCATTCTTTAGAGGATGGCTTTTCGTTTGATACAGATGGTCTGAATAATCTTGGATTGTAACATGTTGATTTCATTTAGTTTTTCAAAAACGCATTGCATCTTCAATAACATTAAAAAGAGCATATTAAACATTTCGGTCATCGATGATAAAAGATGGTGTTTTCAGCCGGCCTACGTGGACATTATAGCCAATATAGCTTTCCCCAATAAAAAAAGGGCCGCGGTGGTAACATGATTTTCCTAATCGATCAGCTTGAGCGTCTTTAAATTTTCCAACTGCCGCATTTACTTTATTCGTAAATTTCTGGACTTTATAAAGATCAATGTCTTGCAGATCAACGCCGTGTGCTGGATAAGAATCCAGCGACACTTACTACGATTGAAGATTCATGATTTTATAAATTTTCACCTTGCTTTTAAGAATCTAATTTTATTGAGTCATAATCTTCATTAAAAAACTCTGGAAAGGAATAACCAATGGCATTTAGATGTTTAATGAAAACCTTTAGTGTCATGTTGGACGATCCCGCTTCGATTTTTCCGTATTGAGCTCTGTCAAGATTGTAATCATAAGCAAAGTTCTCATGACTAGAATAGCCCATGGTTTTTCTTATTTGCTTGAAACGCAGGCCAATTAGTTTTTGTTCAACATCAAGAACCAGTATATTATTATTGTTTTTATGTTCCATTCTATAAAAGAACGGAAGCTGTAGGTAAAACACCACTCCATAAAACGATACGTTTTATTTGGAGTTATTTAAATGATTTTATATATTTGTGGTGGTTAAATATAATTATCTGAATTTAATGGTAAAAAATAAAAAGTAGGAATTAAACTAAACTTAATAGCGAACTCTCGTAGCAGGATCTGGCGATTATTGTGATATGGAGGGTGAGTAATGCGTCAATTTATCCTATCTTTGGAAAATATTCCTAGGGTAGGATGGCGCTTGCTTGATCTTTGGCATCACCCATTATTTTTTAATAATGGTACTGAAAGTTATTTCCTAGGGTAATGAGTAAAGGTTCCGCCAGAGCCTCTGCTGCTACGACAAGCAAGTAGTCATCCATTTTTGACTATTTCTTTGAGTTCGTTTTAATTTGACGAATTATGAGAAATAAAATCAAAAAAATAAAGCACCAATTAACATTACAAAAATGTGATTTTATCGGTGCTTTTGTTTTTCGGAAGCAATTACAAAAAAACATCATCACAGCTCCCGAATAGCTCGGCTGGCTCTGCCAAATACTATTTGGTCTCTTTTAGTCATGGATCGCGTAACGCCAATATATTTACCTGTGTGACTCCTCATTCAATCGCGATCTGGCTCCCCGAATTAATTAAATTATTGTCAAACTGACCTGAGTATGATCAGGCCTTAAAAAAAGCTGATTTCGATCGGAAAGGGGATCTTATGTACTTTGGGTTACGGATTTACAAACTGAAAAATGAAAAGGATTTTGGTGCTACAATTTGCTTTTGATTGGATGATTTACGATGTCCACAAGGTCGATTATGGCTCTATAAAGGAGATCGAACCATTCTGAGATCGGTATGCCTTAAATGCGATATCTGCTAATATCCTAGTGCTGTTGAGTGCTTATGTTGGTGATGGAGTAGAAAGGCGTCAGCTTTTGAAAGATGAAGAAATGCAGGAGTTTGCAATTGCAGTGTATCGTCTGTTGATCGTATACTGTATCGTCAATCATCGTAAACTAGATATTACTAAAGCTGAGCTGTAATCGGAAGCAGACGAGCTTATAGAAAAAGAACTGGAATTGAGCAAAAAAATCGCTGATTTTTTCAGTCGATTATCGAAATAACCAATAACAAACAAATTATGAATACGTTAAAATTATTGACGCTAGTCAAGATAATTATAAATACCTACATCTGCCAAGCACTGGCCAGATACTCGAGCAGATCCTATTGTAAGGGTACTGGGCGAGTGCTGAAAAAAGTACGCCTACTGGCTTTGGACTTTTTCCCAGTTAATACCGGCCTTTCTTCTGCCTTTTATGCTATTCGCTTCGAATTGGCATCGGGTTTTCATCGGTGTGACCCACTGAAATTCCGCAGCCGACTCGATGAAAACCCGCGGAAAGGGCGAAGTTGGTCAGGAGTTGGTAGGGGATTGCTTCTGCTTACAGCTATAGTTTTTCAATATTTATATTTTTCTTTTAAGGCATTGAAGAACATAAGAGCGTTTATCTTATTAGCTCTTATGTTTTATATGTTTGGTTTATCTGCTCAGACGCTCCGCCAAGACAGCGGGGCGGATAGGCTAAATAGCATCAAGCCATTACAGATCGGAGATACCATTCCAGACGCATTGTGGGGGCTCTACCTACTGACTGTAAACCACCCAGACGGAAAACAAAGGATTACATTGAATGATTTTGGAAAGCAGGAACTCATTGTACTGGACTTTTGGGCAACCTGGTGCGGAAGCTGCCTGAATTCACTGCGAAAGCTAAAAGAAATAGAACTGCCAGCATCCGTTTCCGTGATACCTGTTACTGCGCAAACTACCGACGAAATCGAACATTCAAAGACCATTTTATATTGGTTCAAGGACTACAAGCCCTTCTCTGTAGCCGAAGATTTCGTTCTGACCTATTATTTCGGAGTACAGTCCGTACCGCATATTGTATGGATCAAGGGCAATAAGATCAGGGCAATCACATCTGCCAAATATCTTGACGTTGAAAACATAATAAAGGCACAAGCCGATGACTGGTCAACAATAAGCTCCAAAGCGGCCGGAAATATCCAAAGCCGAAAACAGGTCAATACTCAAAAGAAAGGGGGGCTGCTTTGAAAATATGGACAACACTCTTGCTGCTGATATTGTGGAGCTCATTATCTGCGCAGACCAATATCACAATTTCAGGAAAGATAGTGGATAAATCCAACGGAAGACCTATCCGGGGCGCAACCATTATGCTTAAAGGGAACAATGTGTCGACATCATCAGACCTTACAGGTAATTTTACCCTTGTGCCGACTGCCCGTGGCCAAGACACGATCCTGATCAGGGATGTGCAATATGTACCGGTATCCCGACCGATTTTATTGGGAAACGCGCAATATATTTCTGTTGAATTGCTCCCAAGGTCAAACACGCTGGAGGAAGTGAAGATCAACACCGGATATCAGCGTATTGACAGAAGGGCTTCTACCGGCTCCGTAGCAACGATCAGCGAGCGAGAAATACAGTATAATACATCGGGAAACCTACTTGACAGGATAGATGGTCTTATTTCAGGTGCCTATACAGATAGGACCGGCTATAATTTTAATGGAGCAGCGCAACAGCCCAACCTCACCATTAGGGGACAGTCCAGCCTTATAGGCCAGACCTTTCCCCTGATCGTTGTGGATAACTTCCCTTTTGAGGGCACGCTTGAAAATATCAATCCCCAGGATATAGAAACAGTTACCGTGCTAAAGGACGCTGCCGCCGCCTCAATCTGGGGTGTACGGGCTGGAAATGGTGTACTGGTCATCACAACAAAAAAAGGCAAACTGAACCAGCCTCTTTCCGTAGATGTTTCCTCCAGCTTGATGGTTTCGAGAAAACCGGACCTGTTCTCGCGCCAGACCGCCTCGTCCAGTGATTTTATTGACATGGAGAGGTTTCTTTTTGAAAAAGGTTTTTATGGTACACAGATCAATGACAGCAAAAAGCCGGTGATCACGCCAGTCGTAAAGCTTCTCATTCAGCAACAGAAACAGGAAATCAGCGAAAAGGAGCTCGAGGAACGATTAGCTGTACCGCGGGGAAATGACGTAAGAAATGATTTTCTGAACTTTGTTTACAGAAATGCTATTGAAAGCAGCTCTTCCATAGGCCTGCGTGGAGGCGGGGATAAGGTAAGCTATTCTTTTTCGCTCGGTTACAATAAAAATACCTATAGTATGCCAACAAACGGCCAGGACAGGATCACGGCCAGATTTAGCCAGACCTACAGGCCGGTATCAAAACTGACCCTTTCGACAGACCTTTCTTTTAGCAGGATCACGGGCACCATGTATAACACTTCCAATATGGTAGGCTACGGCCACATCAAGGTCAACAACAAAGAACTCTATCCATATGCACAATTGAAAAACAGCGACGGGGTTAATGACATACTCTACACGGACTATGACAGAACGTTTATCGACCAAAATCAGGGGCTGGTATCCAGGAATTGGAATTTTGTCCCCCTGGATGAGCTCGAAAGAACCGGTAGCAGGTCAGAAAATCAGCAGATTGTCGGGGGGCTTGATCTGGGTTACGACTTAGTTAAAGGCCTACGGTTCACCCTTCAGTCGCAGCTGAACCGCGCCCTAACAGAATCCTCGTCATTACTGGAAGAAAACAGTTATTATACCCGGAACCTCTACAACCGCTTTACAGCCATAAACGGAGGCAAGACGACCTATGGGATACCTGATGGTGGCATACAGGACAGAAGCAATGCCAAACTATGGGGCTATTCCCTCCGGACCCAGCTGGACATCGACAGGCAGCTGGGCAGGGGGCACCGCCTTCAGGGGATAGCCGGGGCCGAGGTAAGGGAAATCAATAACAGCAATTCATCCTACCGAACTTATGGGGTCCAGGCAGACAGGAATACTTTTTCGCCAGTCGATTTTGCCAACACATATCCCCTGTTCCCCGCCATCGGCGGTAAAGGTTATATACCAAATGGGCTGGGGACAGGAAGAACGGCAAATAGATATGTATCCATCTACTCAACTATAAATTACAGCTTTGCCGACCGGTATTTTCTGTCTGCCAGTGCTAGAAGCGATGCCTCCAATATATTCGGCGTGGACACAAGAAATAAATGGTCCCCGCTCTGGTCCATGGGCGGTGGATGGGAAATATCGGGGGAACCATTCTATCATTCCGATGCGGTGAATTATCTTAAAATACGTTCTTCCTTCGGCTATAGCGGAAATGTGGATGCAAGTATCCCTGCTGAACTTGTACTCCAACAGGCCAATTATCTGGATTTTTATTCGAACCAGCCGTTTACCAATATCCTGTCCTTGCAGAATCCGGGGCTGCGCTGGGAGAAAGTTCAAACTTTCAATGCGGGCATAGAATGGAAAATGTGGAATAAAAGACTGGATTTTACTTTTGATTATTACAGAAAGAAATCGCTCGACCTGATCGGTTTCGCTCTTGTCGATCCAACACTGGGTACCTCCTCCGTGACAATGAATTCCGCGGAACTCAAAGGCCAGGGATTAGACCTCACCGTCTCGACGGCTATAAGCAGCCGCAACTGGTCATGGAACGGGGTATTACGGACCGGGTACAACAGGACCACCCTGGAAAAATATCATGGTAGGATATTGGCTGTGACCAATCAGGCGATGTATGCCGGGTATTTTGTGGGAAAGGACCGAAATATGCTGACCAGCTTCCGCTGGGACGGATTAACAGCTGATCAGGGAGCTCCAAGGGGATTCGAAAATGGAGAACCTTCGATCAATTATCAAAATATAATCAGAAACACGGATCTGGATGATCTGGTATATCATGGCTCAAGTGTACCCCCGCTAACGGCATCCTACCGGAACAGGATAGGCTACAGGAACCTGGAGTTTGCATTCACCGTCTCAGGGCAATTTGTTTACTTTTTCAGAAAGAACAGCATCAACTATTCTTCCTTTTTCAGCAACTGGTCAGGGCATTCAGATATTTCCATACGATGGAAAAAGACAGGTGATGAACTGCACACCGATGTACCAGCAATGTACTATCCCCTGAATACAGACCGGGAAACTTTCTATAGCCTCAGCGAAGTTCTTGTCAGGCGGGGAGACCATATCCGGCTACAGGATATCAGGCTTTCCTACCGTTTCTCAAACATCGCAAGACAGCGGATAAGGTCATTGGAACTATTTCTCATGGGTACAAATATGGGGCTGATCTGGACAGCGAACAAAGAAGGGATAGACCCCGTATCCAACGGTGCGATAGCACCTCCGCTGACACTAACGGGAGGGTTTAAGATTGGATTTTAAAACACGTAGACAACGATGAAAAAACGAAAATTTTTAAAAAGTGGCGCAATCATTAGCCTGGTGGCATGCGTCCTCTCAGGCTGCTCCCGATATCTTGACTTAAAACCTGATGACAGTTTCTCCATTCCCAGCAGCCTGCAGGACCTGCGGGGCCTGCTTGACAACAGCGAGGTGGTAATGAACTTTGCCACAACAGGCCTTGGGGAAACAGCCTGTGACAGTTACTACCTAAATGAAACTTCGTGGGCAGGAATGACCAACGAAAGAGATAGGCTGCTTTATCTCTGGCAACCGTATAGTCCCGTGGCCAGCCAATGGACCGGCCCCTATCAGGCGATCCTGTATGCCAATACGGTACTAAAATACCTGCCTTCTATAAAAATGGCCACCAGTGATGAAGCGGAGGTGAATACGCTTCGGGGGGCAGCCCTTTTTTATAGGGCGCACCAGCTCTTCAACCTGCTGCAGGTATTTTCCCTTCCTTATGATCCTTCGGGGAGCAATGCCCAGCTTGGAGTGGTCTTACGGACTGAGCCATCCCTGGATGAACAGATCTCAAGAAGTACTGTTCGTCAATGCTATGATTTTATCATCACTGACCTGAAAACATCCATTGGGTTATTGCCGGACAGAACCGATATCCCGACAAGACCTTCAAAAGCGGCATCCTATGCAGAACTGGCCAGAATATACCTGGTCATGTCCGAATTTGAAACTGCCGGACGGTACGCGGATTCCGCCCTGATGATCCGGTCAGAAGTTATGGACTATGGAACGGAAATAACCGCTACCGCGAGTCTTCCTTTTTCCAAATGGAATAAGGAAGTGATTTTCGACGTAGCCATGAACGGCGGCGTAGCCCTTGCGCCTTCAAGGAGACGGGTAAACATGCATGAATATGACAATTATGAAAAGGGGGATCTGAGGAAAGTGGCATTTTTCTCCCTGAACAACCTCGGGGAAATCCTCTTTAAGGGGAATTATAATGGTTTAAATTCCTCCCAGTTATTTTGCGGGACAACGACGGCCGAAATGTACCTTATCCGTGCGGAGGCGAATATCCGCCAAAACAGGCTGAACGATGCGGCAAAAGACATCGATTTGGTTCGGGCAGGGCGTTTTTCCACAGATGACTTTAAACCCGTAGTGTTTACAGACCAAAGGAGGGCACTGGAATACATAAAAAAGGAACGTCAAAGGGAACTGATATTTAGGGGACAGCGGTGGTCAGATATCAGAAGGTATATCCTACTCGGTGAACAGGTGGAAACAATGACCAGGACCGCCGAAGGGAAAACATATACAATGAAGCCGTCCGATGTGGTCAGGTATCTGTATAAACTACCTGATGAAGTGATTGATAATGGGTCGCTCACTCAGAATTGACAGTAAAAAGAGAGGAAAAACAATCAGTCTTTCCTCTCTTTTTCAGGAGTAGTCAGATTATTCCCTCACCCGTACGTTTGCCGAATGTTGCTCGTTTGAAGTCGCAGTCTGTATTTCATTCTGCAATGTGCTGTCTATATCGGGCTGCCCGTTTAAATCTACAGGTGCCCGTAGTGCACATACCTGATCCCCTGGGTTACAGGTCGGCATCGGTTCATCTTCTTCTATGAGCCGATACTTAGTTGGATCGGTCGGGGAATCCGATGAAGACCCGATAAATTCAAACCATTGCGTTGCAAGCATCTTTGGTGCTACAGTAGGCTCCGTTTTGTTCTGGTTCGCTCTCACAATATAGAAAGCTCCGAATAATAGTATTAATGCTGTAAATCCAGCTATGATTTTTGATTTTAACGTTATCATGGTGTAATGTTTTAATTTGAAATTCTGTTGGTAATCATTTTGCACATCGGTTTTGCCTCACAGTTATGCAATCGAGGGTTCCTATTGTATGGTCGGCCAGCTTCCTGGAAGCCGAGAAGCCAGCTAACTCGGGAACAGTGCAAACTTACGCGGATACAACATCTTGCTTGCGACTCTCTTTAGGGCCAAGGATAGACAGATAGGAGCATAGCGCAGTGTGCTGAACCAAAGAATGGCTCTATACCTGAATCGAAGGACAAACTGCCCAAACAGTAGGATCCCTAAGGACTGGAGCCCCGACCTGATCTGCAGGCCTAGCTGGCTGATTTTCGTTTTTACTGTTTGTAGACTTTTCATCTTCGTTCATTTTACCTATCCATAACCTGTAGCGCAGCGGCACATCCTGGGTGCGGCCTGCCCTCTGTGTTGTTTTGCACTTTATCGCTGTACCCGCGTCCCTATTTTATTTTGCTCCAGCTATCTCCTCCCAACCTTTCGCAGACGTACCGAAGATAGCTGGACTCCCAGTCGGGAAAGACGGGGATCGCATGGCACTTGTACGCCTGCCATCTCTTTTGCTTTTCGTTCTTTAAGCGTATTTCAAAGGTAAGGCAGCCTCGGTGAATTCATTTATCCATTTTTGATCATATGATGTATTCATTTTTGTCATTGTCGGGATTACGATGGAGTTCAATATAATCGGAGGGATACAGGCCTACCCGTTTTTCAAAATATTTGGAGAAACCACTTGGGTATTTAAATCCGCAAAAATTGGCTACTTCGCCAATACTATAAGTCGAAAGCAATCTTTCTTTTGCCAGCGGAAGGAGTATTTCGTCCCTATACTGTAAAAGAGTCTGTCTGTAATGGCGTTTATGGCAGCGCGTCAGGTGGGCATCAGAAACGCTTAGGATAGTGGCAATCAGGCTTATATTCACTTCCTGAAAACCTTGGTTGACGATATCATGGATCATTGTTCTAGCTTTTCTGGCCAGTATTTCACTTTCGCTCAGTTTCTCATAGAATGCAAATTGTTTTGATTCGGCGATATCAAATAACTGGTAAATCTGCTCGACAACCTTTGCTTCGTTTTGTTTGCTATAGTTGAAAAAGATTGTTTCAATGCGGTTGAGCTGGTAATCAGTCAGCTCTTTGATCGGCCATAAGGCGGTCTGGTAAAGACTGGATTTATCCCTTTTTCTGGCATTTTTTAATTCGGATAGAAAGTGGCCGTGATGGTAGATGATGTCCCGCACCAGGCCGATATCAATCAATAGCCCGTAGACCAGGTAATTCCCGGGCTTTAGCAGTATATCGAATTTACTGCGCGGAATGTAGGTAAAAGTACTATGTCTATGGGGAAGTACTATTTCGTTTTTGGTACCATGTTTTTGAACGATAATATCGTCCGTCGCGTTCTTGGTATAAATCAGGTGAAAGTCTGGCCTGTTTGTTTTAAGTTGCACGATACAATCAGTGGGCACATGGGCCTGTAGCCGATATAATATGGTCTGCCGGTAATCTATGTATTCCTCTACAAGCTGGATAGAAGGATCCTCATATAGATTACGCTTGGCACCAGGTAATTGGGTGAGAAATGGGTGTTTTTCGTCCTCGAAATAAGCTACTTTTGGTAATATAAATTTGAAGGTCTTCTTCATAATTGATCGTGGTTTATTTTTCAACTTTTACGGTATGGAAAAGTATTTATAATTTATTTACTAAATACTACCGTCCAGCACATGTTTATTTAATATATTTTTGCTATTTTATAGCTCGGTTTGACTGTTATTTATTGACTACGCCTAAATCCCAGCTAATGGATGAGTGAATTCAAACATAGAATTTGTGATTGTTTTATATTGTAGAATTAATTCCTAAATCAACTGCATTACTTCTCAATTGATCGACACTACTTCCTGTCACTGCTGAATTGATCCCAAATATATCGAGTATATAAGGTTAAAAGTTGTCCAAATCTGGAGAAAGAGTTGTACATTTTCCGTACTAGCCCACTAGTTTTCAAAATACATAATACTGGATTTTAGTGGGAATGCTCGCACCTCTTGCGAAATAAGGACACTTTTGGAGAAATTAGGACAAGACTAGGACATGCTCGCACTGAACAATGGCTGTATGGCGCTAGATTTTTTTTCATTTTCCTGAATTTTTAACTGTTACCAGTTCAAGGATATGGAAGGTTTTTTGGCCGAAAAGCGGCCATATGGTGGCCGAAAATTGGCTAATCATTATGCTCTTTTTCTCTCCCCTTTATTCACCATTTTTTCGTGTCTGGTTCGTGCCATCTTCGGAATGCGCCTACATATTTCCTACAGATTATCTACATATTGCCTACATAATCAGTAGGGAAGGAGTAGGGAAACAGTGGAGAAGAAGCGGGCGGCCTCCGAATAAGGGGCGAGGCAGGTACGAAGGATTTATGAAAAAGGATGAACTAGTTGCGATATCATCATTTAACTGCCAATTTTTTTGTTTTTTTTAATGTCCCGCAAAAATCCCCAAAATATGGGAAGTGAAAGAAAACACCACGGTTTGTCTTAGTATCTGCGTAAACTGTGAATTGAGATGTTACAATAATGTTGTTTCGTTTTGTTTTGGTGATGTTTCTTTTTGTTTTTTTTTCTTAAATATGAAACTAACTACTTATTTTTAAATTAAAACAATGTTAACAATATGGTAATCATTGTTATGGTAGTTTTTGTGGTCTTGTTTGTTAGTTTTGCAGCGTTTTAATCTAAATCTTATACCTGTTTTAACTTGTGTTGTTTATTTCTTATTCTTTCAATTTTTAAGAAATACATTTGTTTTGTTTGTTTTGAAATATTTGTTTTGTTTGTTTTTCTGAATTGTATTCGATCTCAAGTCAGAACCAGTTATAGATTTGTTTAACCAAAATTATTATGAAAAAATATAATCAATTAACATTCTCTTTGTTATCGTTGCTGTTTTTTTCTTATTGTAAAGAAGATGTTGCAACAAGGCAAGGTGAGCATGATCCCAATAAACCGGTCGTGCTCTCTTCTTTCTATCCTGCAGAAGGCGGAGCTAAGGATAAAATCTTATTAGATGGTCAAAACTTTGGATCCGATCCAAATAAGATCAAAGTGTATTTTAATAATGCACGGGCTGCAGTAGTCTCCTCAAGTGGAGAACGTATTTATGCTATTGTGCCACGTCTTCCTGGTGATGATCCCAAAATTTCGGTTGTCATCGGTAAAGATTCATTGATTTATGATAAATCATTTACTTATCATATCCAGGCGCAGGTCAGTACAGTTACCGGTACAGGGGATAAGGACTTTTTAGCAGGTACACTCGATCAGGCACATGTCTATGGCAAATACCTAGATATGGACGCGCAAGGCAACCTATTTATGACCTGGCGTGATGGTGGATCATTTGGGATAGCGCGTATCAACGAAAAGGAAAATATCGTTACCCCTTTATATTCAGCTGCATCCTCACCAAACCCTTATGCCAACGGGGTGACAGTGGATCGGGAAACAGGTATTATGACAGTTTCGCACGAGTCGGTTGCGGAAGTGTTTTTTTCCTTTGATCCAAGAGAAGCTTGGACACTTCGCCAGCGGAATGCACAGTTCTCAGCAGCTGATTACGGCAAAATTGTTCAGGCGGATAGATATGCCAACTTTGTGACTTTTTGCCCCTACGATGGCCATTTATATACACGCTTCCGTGATGGTCATATCGCTAAAATAGATCCGGTGACATATGCTGCGACGATCGTGCACAAAGGGCCTTATGGTTCACAATATGGACAGGCTATTAATCCAGCAAAACCTTGGGAGTTGTATATTACGTTACACTCAAACGCTAGCCCGAACACGTTTGCACAAGGAATTTCTGTATTAGACCTACGTCCTGAACATATCAACGAAGGCTTCAAACGTATCAATGCACCGGGTGGGTCGGGATTTCGCGACGGCCCCGTTAAAGATGCAATTTTCAATTATCCAAAGGATATCAAATTTGACAAGACCGGAAATATGTTTATTGCCGATTATGGTAATCACTGTATCCGTATGCTATCGGCTGATGGAATTGTTTCTACTGTTGCCGGACAACCGACTAAAGCTGGTTATAAAGACGGTGGGCCTGTAGAGTCGCAGTTCAACCAACCTTGGGGAGTTGCGGTGAATGATCAGGGCGATATCTATATCGCCGATTGGAGCAATGCGCGCATCCGTAAATTAGTTATCGAATAATTAACCTACTTATTATATTATGAAGATTTTTTATTTTTTGTGCATGCTGCCGCTGTGCCTCTGGCTATCACCTGCGCTTGCACAACAAACAGAAGAACAGTTAACGATTGCCGGAACTGTCGTTGATAGCAAGGGGCAACCTATATCTAAAGTATCAATCTATGTCAAGGATAAACCGAAAGGAGCAACTTCTACAGATGATAAGGGAAAGTTTACTATTAAAGCTGTGTATGGAGACTGGTTGGTATTTACCAGTGTGGGCTATGACGTTGCCGAGCATTTGGTGGTAGAATCCACCAGTAATCTTGAATTAAAGATGCTGGACAAGAGCACCAATATCGACGAGGTTGTGGTTGTCGGTCTGGGAGCCAAACAGCGAAAAATTAGTTCTGTAGGTGCCATTACAACAGTAGATGTAAAACAGTTACAAAGTCCCGCACCTTCTATCGCGAATATGTTAGGGGGCCGCGCCGCTGGTATTATTTCGATGCAGACCTCGGGTGAGCCTGGAGCAAATATTGCAGATTTTTGGGTGCGTGGTATTGGTACATTTGGTGCCAATGCGAAAGCCTTAGTGCTTATTGATGGACTTGAAGGTGATTTAAATACGATCGATCCCGCTGATGTAGAGAGTTTCTCCATTCTGAAAGATGCTTCGGCAACAGCGGTATATGGTGTGCGGGGTGCAAATGGCGTTGTATTGGTAACCACTAAACGCGGTACCGTAGACCGTATCCAGATTACAGGGCGAGCAAACTCTACGTTATCACGACTTAATCGCCTACCGAAATACCTACGTGCTTATGATTATGCCCTATTGGCTAATGAAGCTTCCGTAGTGCGGGGGAGCGAGCCCTTGTTTAATGATACAGAATTAGGTATTATACAACAACATCTAGATCCAGATATGTATCCAGATGTCAGTTGGCAGGATGAGATTCTAAACCGAAGCTTTTGGCGTCAGAGCTATTATGCCTCTGGGCGCGGCGGTTCTGAGGTAGCACGATACTTCCTGAGTTTGGGCGGTAATAGCGAAACAGCAGCGTACAAAGTCGATAAGAATAGTATTTACAGTTCTAATGTTGGCTACAATACTTACAATTACCGTGTTAATCTTGATATTAACTTAACCAAAACAACGAAGGTATTTTTGGGTTCAGATGGCTTTCTATCTGTTAAAAAAGAACCTGGTTATGGTAATACGGATGATATCTGGAAAACACAATCGACACTTACGCCCATTTCCATCCCGCTTCAGTACTCTAATGGCTTATTACCCGGGGTTGGATCAGGGCAGCGTTCATCACCTTATGTGATGATCAACCGTACAGGTAACTATAATAATCAAAACTATAAAGGTAAGGTAACACTGGCATTGGATCAGGACTTGAGCAGTGTGCTTGAAGGGCTGAAAATCCGTGGTCAAGGTGCTTATGATATCCAGAGCTATTTTTCTGAACGTAGGTGGATGCAGCCTGCATTGTATGAAGCAACAGGCCGTAATTTGGATGGGTCATTGATCATGGTTCAAAAGGTACAGGAAAGGCCCGCGTCCTATTCAAAATTCGTAAGCCAATATCGAAAGTATCATTTTGAGTCTACACTTAATTATGATAAAAAATTTGGAGAAGATCATCGTACTTCAGCTTTAGTTTATTATTACCTGAGCGATGCCAAAAATACGGATGATGCAACCAATAATTTGACGGCGATACCTGTTCGTTATCAAGGTGTTTCCAGTAGATTTACCTATGGTTATAAGGATACTTACCTATTGGATGCCAATTTCGGTTATACCGGTTCCGAGAATTTTCAACCTGGTCGCCAGTATGGTTTTTTTCCTTCGGTAGCGATAGGATGGGTACCTACAAGTTACCAATTTATGAAGAATGTAGCTCCTTGGTTAGATTACTTCAAAATCAGGGCGTCTTATGGTACTGTAGGTAACGATAGAATTGTAGATGACGTACGTTTCCCCTACCTCACTAAGGCGGATATAGATCGGAATAAGGTCTGGGGAATTGATGGGATAGAAACGATTACCGAAACCCGTATCGGTGCAGACAATCTAGCGTGGGAAAGAGCTATTAAATCCAATTTGGGTATTGAAGGAAAGCTCTTTAATAATAAAATTGATTTTGTTATAGACTTTTTCCAAGATCAACGGAACGGTATTTTTCAACCGCGGGTGCAAGTGCCGGATTATGTGGGCGTAATTTCTAATCCGTATGCCAATGTGGGGCGTATGAAGAGCTCGGGTGCTGATGGTAATATTAGCTACACCACCAAGTTGAATAGTGATATGACCCTTACTTTGCGGGGTAACTTCACTTATTCAAAAAATGTTGTGCAAAACTGGGAACAGGCTTACCTAGAGTATTCTTACCTAGAGTATAATGGTTATCCTCATAATTCCATTCGTGGTTATCAAGCATTAGGCTTATTTAAAGACGAAGATGACATTAAATACAGTCCGACACAAAGCTTTGGAACGGTATTACCCGGTGATATTAAATACAAGGATGTGAATGGTGATGGTATCATTAATACCCTTGATAAAGTACCATTGACCCATAGTAACTATCCATTAATCATGTATGGATTCGGGGGAGAGTTCCGTTACAAAAATCTATCATTAGGTGTCCTTTTCAAAGGAACAGGTAAGACTTCCTTCTTCTATGTTGGGCAGCCGATGAAATATAAAGATGTTACTGAAAATACGGGTATGGGCTATATGCCCTTCTTCGGCGGTACAGATGGTAACGTCATTACCATGGCTAATGATCCTGCCAATCGTTGGATCCCGAGAGATTATGCGCTACAGCATGGTATTGATTTATCCTTAGCCGAAAATCCAAATGCCAAATTCCCGCGTTTGCAATATGGTAATAACAGGAACAACAGTCAGTTATCCTCCTTTTGGATGGATGATGCCCGCTATTTGCGATTGCAAGAACTTACGTTGAGCTATAATGTAAGCCCGAATTTCTTAAAGCGATTAGGTGTCAAATCCATGGATCTTCAGTTTGTTGGAAACAACCTATATATCTGGGATAACGTTAAGATTTTTGACCCCGAACAGGCGGCTTGGGGTGGACGTAAATACCCAATTCCGACGACTTATTCGTTACAGGCTTATATTAATTTTTAATACCATAGAAATAATCGAAAGACATGAAAACGTCAATAATCATGAATAGAATTGCCAAATCCAGCTTAGCGATACTAGTGTTGTTTATGGTGACATCTTGTAAGGACTATCTAAATATTGATCAGTACTTTGACGATGAATTTAATATTGATTCGGCATATGCAAATACACGTTACTTAGAAGCGTATATGTGGGGGGCGGCAGCAATGTTCCCTGACGAATCCAATACGATCAGATCCAACTATACACCAGGGCCAATGGCGACAGATGAAGCTATAAATGGCCTTACAGGTACTGGAACAACCAATATTTACTACGGGATGGATTTTGTCACCGGAAATATTACGCCTGATTTTTATGGTGGACTTAACCAATGGGGAAAATATTATAAAATTATCCGCAAGGCGAACAATGTATTGAAAAACATTGATGTGCCAAAGGACATGAGCTACGCAGATCGTAACCGTATCGAAGGATATACACGTTTTATTAGAGCTTACGCATACTATAACCTCATTATAGATTTTGGCCCACCAATCTTGTTGGGAGATGAAGTTGTGAATACCAATGAGGATATTGCGTATTATGACCGGCCCCGGGCGACGTATGATGAGGCTATGGAATACATCTGTGGTGAATTTGAAAAGGCTGCTGTACAACTTCCTGTTGATGTTAGTCTATTGGATTTCGGCAAACCGACAAAAGGTGCCGCATTTGCATTGATCGCCCGTTTGCGCTTGATCCATGCCAGTCCATTGTTTAATGGCGGACCTGTTGCCGCATCCTATTTTGGTAGCTGGATTCGCAAGACCGATGGCACACATTATGTATCACAACAATACGATGAAAAACGTTGGGCAGTAGCCGCTGCCGCTGCTAAGCGTGTTATGGATATGGGCCGGTATAAATTATATACAGTGCCTGCGGACGAAAGAACGCCTACACTTCCAGCTGGCGTAACGTCCGATCCCAACTTCTATGGAAGCTTTCCGAATGGGGCGGCTGATATTGATGCATTTAGATCATATTCTGACGTCTTTACCGGTGAGGCTGTCGCTTCAATCAATCCCGAATACATTTGGGGGCGTAATACAGAATATTTTAGAACGGATTTGAATCAGGGGGCATTTCCGCCAACTTTAGGAGGATGGGGACGTTTCTCGGTGACACAAAAAGTTGTAGATGCTTATCTGATGGATGACGGACGTACCAAAGAAGAAGCACGTGGCGATACGTATTTTGAGGCGGTGGCTGATCTTCCTGCCGGTGGAACCTTTGGCGATTTATTTACGGCTCAACCGCGTAAATTTTCAGGTTACCCACTGAATGCGGGGATATTTAAGATGTATGCAAACCGTGAAATGCGTTTTTATGCATCGATAGGTTTCAACGGTGCTGTGTGGCAGGCTTTGTCGAGTACAACGTTGAATACACATACGGCTAAATATTTTTATCAGGAACCTGATGGTCGAGGTGGTGTCTCGGCATCGTCGCCTAACTATCCATTAACTGGTTATGTTATTAAGAAATGGGTAAATCCATTTGATGCAATCAGTGGCACGGGGGCCAGAATGATGCCCAAAGCATATCCTATTATACGTTATGCAGAAATATTGTTATCCTACGCTGAAGCACTAAATAACCTTACTGGAAGCCATACGGTACAGCTTGGTGATAAAACCTATACCGTGAGCCGGGATGAAAGTGAAATAAAAGGTTCTTTTAATGCTGTTCGATACCGTGCGGGTTTACCAGGATTGTCTGCTGCGCAGCTTGCCAACAAGGCAGAGGTACAGAAGCAAATAGAACGTGAGCGTATGGTGGAGTTTCTATGGGAAAACAGACGCTTTTACGACGTACGCCGCTGGGGTAAATACGAAGAGACTGAACGCGAACCAATTCGTGGTATGAACCCCGATGGTGCGGACCGGGAATCTTTCTACAAGCGAATTTCACCAGGTACATCGTCATTCTTGACACGTCAGGTAGACAAAAAATTAATTTGGGTGCCTATACCTCGTGCCGAAATGCGCAGATTACCATCATTGGATCAGAATCCGGGCTATAATTAGGATTAAGCATTAAAAAAGGAAAATATAACCGTCTTCCATAACCGTTTTGGTTTGTGGAAGACATTAAAATATTAAATTATGAAACGAAGTTTTATCGCTATACTGACAGCTTCGATGGCTTTAGTTGCCTGTAAGGACAATGAAGTATTCGAAAAGGAAATGTATAAAAATGAGGTAGCATTAATAAGTTCTGATTATCACAATACGTTTAAAGAAGTGGTTCGCTTGACGGGAGAAGAGGTAATTGGCTATGTAGCGGCATCTTCAGGAGGTACCCATGCGCCTGATAAAGATCTTGTTATTGCACTGGAAGAGGATTCAGAACCTTTAGTAAAATACAATTTTGCTGTTTACGATAATTCGGAAGATCTGTATGCCAAATTACTTCCTAAAGAGAAGTATGACATCATGGACAAAAGGATTGTGATCAAAGCAGGCGAGCTAACAGGCCGTACCATGGTTAAATTGCGACCAGATGGATTATCTCCGGACTCTACCTATTTTATTGGGCTGAAAGCAACAGGTTCATCCGGTGTTGAAATCAATCCTAAGAAAAGCACCATATTGTATCAGGTCATCATAGAGAATGAATATGCATCACAGGCCAAAAATACCATGTATTCAATGGTGGGGTTTGCCAATGGTTTGTCTACAGCGGCGAATAAACAGCTATTTCCATTAACCAGCAATAGCGTGCGGATGGTCGCCGGAAATGAAACCTTTATATCTAAAGTACCTAATATTACGAAAAACTGTCTTACGTTGGAGATAGATGATTTTAATAACGTAAAGATAAAGCCCTACAAAGATATTCAGGTCGTACAATTGGACAATGACCCAATGTATCCGAATAAATTCAAAGTGGAAGAAGCATTTGGTATGCGCACAAACGTGTTTTTATTGTCATATCAATATACGATAGGCAATGTGACGACAATTATGAAGGAACGTGTTGAAATGCAGGTTAAATAAAATTATGGAATTCATGAATACGATTAATTATTATAAATTGGATACGTTTCCAAAATCAATAGTTGTCTTTTGTCTTAGTTTGATAATGATACTAACATCCTGTAAAGACGATCTTGCGGTAGATGGTGCTTTTGCACTAAAAGATAACCCATCAAAATTGACCGCTGCGGCTGATGGTTTATCTGAAACCTACACTGTTCAGGCGACAGGCAAATGGAAGGTTGAGCCCCTCCGAAAAGAAAACTGGCTTAAAATCGATCCAATGGAGGGGAATGGAAATGGAACATTTACCGTTACCGTCCACAAAAATACCGATCCCGAAGCGCGTGAACTGACTTTGTTTTTTACTTTAGATGGAAAGTTACAAAATAACGTGCTGAAGGTAGAACAGGCAGGAACCACAGATCAAGGACAGGTGAAAGATCCCTATTTAAAAATAGATGGCATATCCAACCGTTTGGAAGTTCTGGAAGAGGGAAGTAATGGACAATATATTCTCCGTTCTACAGGTAAGTGGAAAGTTGCGGTGGAGGACGAGTCTGACTGGGTTAAGGTTTCCCCTATGGAAGGTGAGGGCGATACCCCGATAACAATCACTGTAAATAAAAATACCGACATTGAGCGTACAGCAAATCTATTGTTATTTTTAGACGATGTGCAACAGGCATCTCCGCTAACGGTATATCAGAAAGGCCAAAAATTGCAAGTAGAGGGCGATGTCGTTCTTCAGGAGGACTTTAACTGGCTGACCTATGGAAGCGAGATCTTTAATGCGACTTCAGGCGAAACCAGGATTGCTTTATGGAGCACGGAAGAGTTGGCCAAAGGCTGGACCAGTACGATCAATACGACAGAAGGTGGCGGTAATTATGCATCGATTTATGCGCGACCAGGCTTTATTAAATTAGGGCGTACGAACTACGGCGGCGATCTAATTTCGCCGAAGCTGGCCAATGTACAGCGTACAAAAAATCTATTGGTTACCTTCAAAGCTGTACGATATGCCACTGGTGATCATTATCTACTCAACGTTGGTGTCAAAGGACCGGGAACGGTCAGCGTGAGCCAATTTAATGTGATGAACGTTGCAACTCCTAATTCGAATCTAGAATCGTGCAGGGCTGCATGGCAAGCTCCAGAGGCGACCTATTCTTTTGTTGTTACGGGAGCTACTGCGGAGACTCAAATTTGGTTATTGGGTGGCGCTTTTGATCAGCGTGCTGGTAATTGGCCAGCTACTGTTAACCGTATCTTTGTCGACGATATCGTTGTTACCGTCGCTAAATAATAAACCTGGCCCATGCATACTTTCTCTTCAGAAAAATTGCATGGGCTATTTTGTGCCCCCTACTAAGTAATTGTTAATAGCCTTTAATCACCTATTTTTTATGAAAAAAAAAGAACAATATAACCGACGGGTCTTTATTCGAACTACATTGGTAACCGGACTTGGCCTAACATTAAACTTATACAGCTGCACCAAAGCTTCAGCTATTCCCGAAAATAAGCCCGGTGAACCCGAACCGGAGAATGAAGATAATACATTACGGATAACCGGTGTGCTATTGTCCGCCCGGATAGAATCTTCCAAGGGGGGCGAATATACAATACAAGGAATGGGATTCAAGACGGGAGATCAGCTATATTTTGAATCACTGAATAAACCCGGTGTAATGGGGAAATTTACCGTCGCAAGCAAATCTGCTTCTGCAGATCATATTGTTTTTGTTTTCCCAAGGGACTTGCCATCGGATAGTTATCGGATATCCGTAAAACGCGGAGCCCAGTCATTTTTGTTGGGATCAACCATTGTCAATTTATTTTTTAATGCGAATATCCCCGACAAAACAGGAATGACTGTAAAGGGTGTTGTTTACGCTAATGGTGTAGGTGTTGCCAATGTTGTGGTATCAGACGGCTTTGAAGTGACAATGACGGATGCAGCTGGTATATATTATTTACCTTCTTCCAAAAAAGGAAAATATGTGTTTATCTCCATACCGGGAAACTACGAAGTTGATTCAAACGTCAATGCGCCTCAATTCTTTCAACGCCTTTCGCAGCCGGCTAATATTGTTGAGATTAAAGATTTTGAGCTTAAGGCTGTAAATAATGAAAAACATGTGGTCATGGTGTTGGGGGATATGCACTTGGCTAAACGTACGGATGACCTGAATCAGTTTCAGAAAGGATTCCTGCCCGATGTTAATCAATCAATACAAAACTATAAAAATGCGGGCAATAAAGTGTATGCGCTGACATTGGGAGATATGACTTGGGATGGGTACTGGTATACCAATAATTATGCACTGCCGCAGTATATTGTTGAAATGAATAAGATCAACGCGATGGTATTTAATACCATGGGCAATCATGATAACGATCCAAAGTTTTATGAAGATTGGGGGGCTGAAGATAAGTTCCGTGATGTATTGGGGCCGACTTATTATTCATTCAATATCGGTAAGGTACATTACATTGTTTTAGATAATATTGAATATATTAATGCCGGTGATGCAAGGAACTATAATACAAAAATTGTCGCCGATCAGATTGAATGGCTCAAAAAAGATCTAGCAACCATTACGGATAAGGATACGCCGATTGTGATCGCTATGCATGCACATTTACATACCAATCCAATTCTCAATACGAGCGGTGCCGAAACCACAGGATATCGGATAAGCAATGCGCAGGATTTTGTGAATACCTTGAATGGATTTAACACCGTGCATGTGCTCACGGGACATACGCATATCAATTATAACGTAGAAACAGCTGCTACGCCGCATATCATGGAGCATAATACAGCTGCCATCTGTGCGACCTGGTGGTGGACCGGTAACGCGGGATATGCAGGCAATCATATTTGTAAGGATGGGGCCCCAGGAGGCTATGGAATATGGGCGATAGACGGAAGAGATTTAAAGTGGGGGTATAAGAGTATTGGTGAGCATGCTGATTATCAATTTAGGGCTTATGATCTTAATCAGGTGCATCTTACCAAAGATAAATATGCCCCAAATTTTAAGCCTACAAGTGATCTGAAATGGCAGAGTTATGCGGCGGAATATGCGAATCCCAATAACAACAATGAGGTACTGATCAATGTTTGGAACTACGATAAAAATTGGAAAGTCGAAGTGAGTGAAAATGGTCAACCGTTGACAGTCTCCCGTGTCCGTATGCGAGATCCATTGCATATTGTTTCCTATTCAGCACAGCGGCTTAATCGAAATGCTACCCCCACCGAGGACTTTGTCAGCACCCTGACAGCGCATATGTTTAAAGTGAAGGCCTCTTCTCCCACCAGCACCTTGTTAATTAAAGTAACTGATCGTTTTGGTAAGGTTTATCAAGAAACTATGGTTAGACCCAAAGCTTTTGGATACCTGATGAAGTAGTAGAGAGCTAGATAAAGCTCCGTCACCTGAAGACTGAGCTTTATCTAAATCAAGTTATTCCTATAAAGAATGATCTGTATTATCGAATATAAGATTTGATGGTACAGGGTCTATTAATAGGTAATCTTAGGCTTGCCATTTTCACAAACCACCCCTTTGGCTGGTTTGTCATTTTTGTCTGGACAGTTCAAGCTTTTGTCCAGCACTCTTTTTGCATGATCCAAATGATTATACTGTTCTGCCATATTGCCAAACTCAGCAAAGTTTTCTTTGTCAGTATACAATATAGAGATAAATTCACAGTCTTTACGAAAGGGGGCGATATGCCATTTACTTGGGTCGGTACAGGGAATGTCATTGAAAAATGTGGTCATTTTAGGTAACAGTTCATCCAGCCGCTGGTTAATTTCAGGCAGCTCCAGATCCCTAGCGCTGGCGACTTTGACTTTGCCTGCAATGCAGCGTATTCCAAAATGAGGCGGAAGATAATTTTCAGCTGGACTGGTATTGTAAACAATAGGCCCTTTATATACTTTCTGTGCCGTTTCTTTAAGGTCTGCAGCTTCGGCAATTAATTTATTATAAGCTTGCTCAAAGCTCGGATGTACGGGGACATAGGTGTAATAAAGCGTGTCAATACGACATTCCTTTAGGTCATTGCAGGAAAGATTTTCAGTTAGTTTAACAGCTTGTTGGATTTTATCGTCTGCTAGGCTAGTGAGTTCTCCATAGTCGTCTTCTTTTTTACAGCCTACAAATAAAAATGTACTAAATAACAAAAAGTAAAATAGGTGTGTTAAGTGCTTCATAAATTTGGTTTTTGTAAGATTAACGAAAGCTATTAACTATCTGCTACAGTCAAAGGTATTCTAATGCAGGGATATATTGCTTTTTATTATCAATAATTAATAAAGTTGTTTTCGAATAGTCTTTAGTTCGGCGAAATTAACATTTAAAAATGACTTAGTCTAAAACACTTTAGTGTAGTATTATTGCTAACCATCTCTATACGACTTGTTTTGATACAATGTGCAGGTAGGCAAGGGTTGTCCATAATTACTTTGTACAGGGATGTCTTTTTTTATGCCAGAAAATGAGATAATACCGCGAAATTGTCGCACTCCACTACCGCTACAAATTAATGTTACGTAGAAAAATAATATTAAAATTCGTATCTTCGTGCAATGGATAATTTTATTGTTTCTGCACGTAAATACCGCCCGATTACCTTTGATTCGGTTGTAGGTCAGCAACACATTACTGGTACCTTAAAGAATGCGATACACAACAATCAGTTGGCGCAGGCATTTTTATTTTGTGGTCCCCGCGGTGTGGGGAAAACTACCTGTGCGCGTATTTTAGCTAAAACAATAAATTGTGAAAATATCTTAGCAGGCACTGAACCTTGTGGTGCATGTGCTAGCTGTAAGTCTTTCCAAAATGGAAATTCTTTCAGTATTCATGAACTGGATGCCGCATCCAATAATTCCGTAGATGATATCCGCAACCTGATTGATCAAGTACGCATACCACCACAGGCTGGAAAATATAAAATCTATATCATAGATGAGGTGCATATGCTTTCTCAAGCGGCTTTCAATGCTTTTTTGAAGACATTGGAGGAACCTCCTTCCTATGCTATCTTTATCCTGGCGACTACTGAAAAACATAAGATTTTACCAACGATTCTTTCGCGCTGTCAGATTTTTGATTTTAACCGGATCAAAGTGGAAGATATGGCCAGTCATTTGGCCCGTATCGCTGACAGGGAAGGTATTGCTTATGATCAGGACGGATTACATATCATTGCCCAAAAGGCCGATGGTGGCCTTCGGGATGCCTTGTCGATGTTCGATCAGATCGTCAGTTTTTCCAATAAAAATGTCACCTATCAAGCTGTAATCGATAATTTGAATATCTTGGATTACGATTATTATTTTAAGCTAACGGATGCTATTTTAACTGAGGATGCAGCACAAACTTTATTGATTTTCAATGAGATTTTAAATCACGGGTTTGATGGCAGTCATTTCATAGCCGGTCTGTCTGCACATTTTAGAAATTTGCTGGTTGCTAAAGAGCCGGCTACGCTAAAATTATTGGAAGTCAGTGATAGTATTCGTCAAAAGTATCTGCAGCAGTCCCAAAAAGCTTCTCCAGGATTTTTGTTATCTGCATTGAATATTTCCAATCAATGTGAGATCAACTATAAGACAAGTAAAAATCAACGCCTGCAAGTTGAACTTTCACTCCTCAAGACATGTCATATCGCAAGTGCGATTAAATTGAGCCAGCTTGGATCCGTACAGATTCCTTCGGCAACCGAGGGCGTAAAAAAAAAACTTCCTGAGCCAGTAGTTGGACAAGCGCAACAAACCTCGGTAGTCCCTACTCCGCAAGCGACTTCTCCAGCGAATGCTCCTGTCGTTGAAAACCCTGTGACACCGCGTTCGCAAGCTAACCCCGTAAATTATCAGGCTTCCGAGACTAAGGAAGAGGTGAAAAAAGATCCTATTTCCAACGTGCCTCCTAAAGTAAAAAAAGGCGGGTGGGGAGCATCTACTGCAGCAATTATTCCGTCTTTGCCGGATTTGAATACCATATACGATAACAATGCGGTTGCCAAAGAAGGTGATGAGCCAGAATTAATACGTGGAAGCGAACAACGTGATGTTTCATTCGGTCAATTTATTGCTGTTTGGAATAGTTATGCTGAACAGCTGAAAGCGGAAAACAAGATTAACTTGTATACCATGATGACGGCTATGCAACCGCGGTTAAATGGGGTATTGATTGAAATTGATGTCGAAAATGGTGTTCAGATGGATGTATTGCAAAGTGCAAAGGTTGATGTGTTGAACTACCTACGTGTGAAACTCCAGAATTTTTCGTTGGATCTGCAGGGGGTGATGATGGAACATACGATTTCACGCAAGCCCTATACTTCCCAGGAGAAGTATCAAGCGATGGTCAACAAAAACCCGCTTTTAGATACTTTGCGGAAGGAGTTTAACTTGGGACTAAGCTAATTCAAGCACGCTAGTTGTTTTTTATTTTTGTACATTTGCAAACTCTTCCATGAAGAGGGAAATATTTAGTTTTATTATGCAAGGAAATTTTCAGAGACGTGATCGCGACCACGGGGAAAGACGTGAAGTGAATCAGATGGTATTTGGTATTCGTGCTGTCATCGAAGCAATCGATAGTGGTAAAGAGATCGAGTCATTATTTATACAACGCGGTTTGAGCGGCAGTTTGATTCTAGAATTGAAAGCCTTGTTAAAGGAACATAATATCGCTTCTCAACAGGTGCCAATTGAAAAATTAAACCGCATAACACGTAAAAATCATCAAGGTGTAATTGCGGTTATTTCTCCAATTACCTATCATGATATAGAAGAACTTCTCCCTCAGATTTATGAAAAAGGTGAAACTCCTTTACTTCTGATGTTGGATGGAGTGACAGATGTGCGCAATTTGGGTGCTATTGCACGTACAGCGGAATGTTCTGGAGTACATGCCATCATTGTCCCTAAAAAGGGCTCAGCTGAGGTTAACCCCGATGCCATTAAAACATCTGCTGGAGCACTCTATAAAATCCCTGTCTGTCGCCATGATAGCTTGTCCAAAGTTGGTAAATTTTTGATTGATTCAGGTGTGCAATTAGTTGCCAGTACAGAAAAAACAACCTCGAGCATTTATGATGTGGATTATACAGCTCCAACCTGTGTGATTATGGGTGCAGAGGACGTTGGTGTTTCCAATGACCTAATCCGTATTGCCGACCACCTGGCCAAGATACCAATGTACGGTGAAATAGGTTCGTTAAATGTATCTGTGTCGGCCGCAGTAGTGATCTATGAAGCGATTCGTCAACGGATTGTTAAAAAATAAAGAATATAATTTAGTTGATTACAAAAAAGCCTTTGTTTTTGACAAAGGCTTTTTTGTAGACTAGTTTTGATAAATATCTTCAATCTCTTGTTCGTATTTTTGCAAGATAACTTTTCTTTTCATTTTTAAAGTCGGTGTCAATTCACCGGTTTCAACGGTCATTTCGTCTGGGACTATGATGAACTTCTTGATCTGTTCCCAGCTGCCAAAATTTTGATTAATACGGTTGAGTTCCGATCTCATTTTCTGTTTCAGTTCAGGACTATTTAGAAAATCTAGCCTAGAAAGATTGGCAAGGGCGGGAAAAGCACTTCTTGACCATTCTAGAAGATTATTATAGTTGGGAACAATCAACGCCGCAGGAAATTTGCGGCCTTCTCCAAGTACCATAGCCTGTTCGATAAATGAAGATTCGACCAGTTTAGATTCGATCTGCTGCGGAACGATATATTTTCCTCCAGAAGTCTTGAACATCTCTTTCTTTCGGTCTATAATTTTAAGAAATTTACCGTCTACCCATTGACCAATGTCCCCAGTATAAAGCCAGCCATCCTTGATCGCTTCTGCTGTTGCCTCTGGATTTTTATAATAGCCAATCATATTATTCTCGCCTTTAGTCAATATTTCTCCATCGTCAGCAAGCTTTATTTCGATATGAATTAACGGTAAGCCTACAGTCCCAATTTTCATGCCTCGTTTATAGCAGTTTACAGCGATACATGGTCCCGCCTCAGTGAGGCCATAACCTTCATATATTGGAATTCCTGCTGCCATATACAGACGGATTAATCTTTCCTGTAAAGCAGCACTCCCGGAGGCAATCCCTTTGATGTCACCACCTAATGCTTCGCGCCATTTTGAAAAAACTAATTTACGGGCAATGTTCAGTTGAAGGTCATACCACCATGTACGTCCCTCCAGTTTGTATTGTTCGCCGATGCTCAAGGACCAGAAGAATAGCTTACGCTTGACTCCTGTTAGCTGCTCTCCTGTAGCCATAATCTTTTCATAAACTTTCTCCAATACACGAGGTACAGCGGAAAAAATATGCGGTTTAACGGATTTAAAATCTTCACCTATCGTATCCATCGATTGAGCAAAGAAGATTGTCAAACCTTTGTACATATATACATATTGGAATACGCGTTCATAGGCATGACAAACTGGAAGAAAGGAGAGGGCACGATCACCTCGTTCGACAGGAAAGGAATATTCACTACTCAACGTATCTGCCAATAAATTTTTATGAGACAACATAACACCTTTGGGATTTCCTGTTGTGCCAGAGGTGTAAATGATGGACGCTAATGTATCGGTTTTTATACCATCACGTAGTTGGTTTAGCGTTTCATCTGTAATGATCTCGCCCTTGGAGACGAAGTCATGCCAATGGTTTAGACCATCCTCTTTGTCTAGACTGTAAATAGCATTTAGTTGCGGACAATCATCTTGTATCGTTAATATCTTTGTGTATAGTGTCTTTGAACTGACAATACACTTCCTGATTTCGGCATGATTGAAGATATATGTGTAATCTAAGGTCGAAATATTAGGGTAAATGGCGACTACTACAGCTCCAATTTGTTGAATAGCAAAATCAAGGATATTCCACTCGATGCGGTTCTCACTAATTAATGCTACTTTCTCTCCCGGCTGAACGCCTAATGCGATCAAACCTTTAGATGTCTCGTTGACCTGTTCAATAAAATAAGTATTGCTTACTTTTACCCATTCGTTACCTTTTTTGAAAGAAAACATCGGGAAATCCGGAGCAATATTATATTGCAGGTATGCTAAATCAAATAATCTTGTTGCTACTATTGGCATGTTAGAAGTCCAGTTTGTATAATACAGCTAATTTAAGCTTTTTTATAGAGACTATTATATTGGCAGGAGATATTAGTGCCTGTACTTTTAGAAGGGGATATAAAAGAAAAGACTCTGGTAAATCAAGCTACGTGCTTTTATACCAGAGTCTTTAAACTCTTATTTTAAATACTAATGACTAGTATTTGCTTTTTGATTCTTTACGTTTTCCAGAGAAATCACGGAAGCCACCGCCATTGCTGCTACGCTCACCACGATCACGACGCTCACCACTGAATCCGCCTTCACGTCTTCCGCTGCGTTCGCCGCCACCATATCCACCTTCACGTCTTCCACCGCGATCTCCACCACGGTATCCACCTTCACGTCTTCCGCCACGGCTTCTTCCACCACGGTCGCTACGACCTTCTCCTCTAGCTTCACCAGATACTTCGATACGTACTTGACGACCATTGTAATCTACACCTTGGAATCCTTGGAATACTTTTTCTACTTCTGCATCTTGAACTTCGAAGAATGTGAACACACCTTTCAAATCAATTTTACCGATTGATTTTCCTGAAATATTCGCATTGTTACAGATAAAGCCTAACATGTCTCCACGAGAGAATTCATCTACTGAACCTAAGTTCATAAATAAACGCGTGTAGCCTTTTGAACCTTCACGTGAACGACCATCACGTCTATCACCGCGGTCTTCACGACCACCATCACGCGCTTCGATATTTAAATCAGGTGCATTTTTGTAATAATCCAAGAAACGGTTGAACTCAAGAGAAGCGAATCTTTTGATGATATCTTCTTTTGAAAGTGATTCCAAATTTTCCATAATTGCAGGCAAGAATGGACTGATTTGTTCATCGTTTACTTCAACATTTTCAATCTTTTTAACGATAGAGAACAATTGTTTTTCGCAAACTTCAGCACCTTGAGGTACTTGTTTTTTCTCAAAAGGCTTACCGATGATTTTTTCAAGATGACGGATTTTGCTTAGCTCTTTTACGTTTACCAAAGAAAGCGAAATACCAGTTTTACCTGCACGGGCTGTACGGCCAGAACGGTGCGTATAGTTTTCTGTTTCATCAGGTAAAGAGAAATTGATAACGTGAGTTACATCACTTACATCAATACCACGAGCGGCGACGTCTGTTGCGATCAATAATTGTAAACTACGGTCACGGTAACGTTTCATAACTTTATCACGTTGTTGTTGGGACAAGTCGCCATGCAGTGAATCAGCGTTGTAACCATCTTTAATCAACGCTTCAGCGATATCCTGTGTTTCGATTTTTGTACGACAAAATACGATACCAAAGATATCAGGGTTTGAATCCACAATACGTTTGAATGCAGCATATTTATCTTTTGCTTTGATCAAATAATAGTGGTGTTCAATGTTGGCATTACCGGTGTTTTTTGTACCTACAGTAAGCTCAACTGGATCGGTCATATAATTCTTTGCGATACGACGTACCTCAGCAGGCATTGTCGCCGAAAATAACCAAGTTTTTTTCTCGTCAGGAGTTTCTGACAAAATGTTGTTGATGTCTTCTTTGAAGCCCATATTGAGCATCTCATCCGCTTCATCCAATACAACATATTTTACATTTGAAAAATCAATCGCATTTCTGCCGATGATATCCAACATACGACCTGGGGTCGCTACTACAATTTGCACTCCACGTCTAATTTGACGTAGCTGGTCTGAGATATTTGCACCTCCATATACAGCAACAACATGTACGTTGTCAACGTATTTAGCAAATTTTTCTAAATCTTTTGAGATTTGTAAACATAATTCCCGAGTAGGGCAAAGAATTAATGCCTGTGGGTGTTTTTGAGAAAAGTCTAATTGCTCTAATAATGGAAGACCAAATGCCGCGGTCTTTCCTGTGCCAGTTTGGGCTAATCCGACAAAATCGTCGTTACCAGTCAATAAAACAGGAATGGCTTTTTCCTGAATTTCAGAAGGTTTTTCGAAACCTAATTCTGAGATGGCATTAACAACTTCCTCACGGATTCCCAGTTCTAAAAATGGGTTCATGAAATATTTTATACAATAGGCACTATTGCCTAAGGCGATGCAAAGATAAGAATAATATTGGAATAAACAAATAATTTAAACAATTGATTTTTAAGGTGATCTGATTCTTTTGTACTAAGTGATAATAAATTGGGTCGTGTTACTTAGATTTAGCGCGCTTTAACAAGTTTTATTTTGAATGTGAAACCATTTACAGCCTAGCTTATTTGAAAGGGATGCTCAACATAAAATTATAGATTTCTTTAATTCCGATAAAGCCAAAGATAGATTGTTGGAGCACTGGCGTAAACATATATTTGACTATTTCTCCGATATTGTGCAAAAATATATTCCTATTTAAATCTGCTGTTAACTAGGTATAAAATGCTGCAAAAGCAACCTGATCACCTGGATTATAACGTAAATCGACGATCAATTCCTCTATTTGTTTTGATTTAAGATTTTGTATTGCTTCTAATAGCGAATAGGCTCCATCGAAATCAAATTGGCATATAATTACTTTAAATAGGGGGATCTTTTTACGTTTACCTTATCAAAGAATAAGATTTCGATAAGAAAAGGAGTAATAAAAAAGGCATCACCGTGAAGTGATGCCTTTGGCTTGTATAAATCAAAGAATATCGATTAATAAAGCGTAAACTCTACGCGACGGTTTTGTTGACGACCATCGGCGGTTTTGTTTGATGCGATCGGTTGGTCAGGACCATAACCTGTCGCTTCAATACGCGATGCATTAGCACCTCGAGATACTAAATAGGCTTTTACCGATTCTGCGCGTTCTTTTGATAAACGCATGTTCAATTCACGGGAACCTGTATTATCGGTGTGACCAGCTAGTTTTAAGCTGAAGTTTTTCTCGATTAACAGTTCTGCTACTTTATTTAATGTCGCGTATGATGTAGGACGTATGGTTGCTTTTCCTAAATCGAACTCCAAGTTTTTGATTGCGTCAGCAACAACTTTTCGGTCAGCCTCTGTTACAACAACCTTTTCAACCACTCTTGTTTCGTTTTTAACAACAATTGGACATCCTGCACCGTCTACCTGAACACCTGAAGGTGTGCCTGGGCATTTGTCATATTTGTTAGCTACACCATCACCATCATCATCTTTCAGGTCACTGTTTAGTCCGTCCAGTTGATTTTGTAGTGCTTGGTTTTTAGCATTTAAAGCATCATTTTGTGCTTTAAGATCATCGTATTTCAATGTGTAGTCGTTTACTAAGGTCGCGACAGGATTTGAATTGTTCAAAGCAGGTTTGCTACCATTACCCAGTGCAAATTCTAAGCCACCATGGATGTAAGTAAACAAGTCATTCTTATATTGACCACCTCGAATACCGTCAAAGTTTTGGTTAACCCAATTTAACTGATAACCCAACTCAAAGTTGATTCCTTTGGCAACAGCAAATTTGAAACCCATGTCCAATGGTACATATATTTTAGAAATACCATCGGCTTCTTGAGAAGTAGAACCTGTTGTCAATGTTGTTTTGCTGTTCATAACACCAACACCAATTGACGCATAAGGTTTGATGAAACTGTTGAAGAATCTCCAGTTCGTATTAGCCGCTTGGAATTCTCCTGACAATGCAGCAGACCATGGTGTTTTAGCCTCAAAAGATTGTGATCCATCTTTAAATGCGCCACCTGTTTTACCGCCAAAGTAACTCGCTTTAATGCCGAAAGAAGGAGAGATTTGCTTTTTAATATAAGCACTATATCCCAAATTCCATGCTAAATCCTCATAGTTTGCACGGTTAAAGCCAGCAATGTTAGTTTGATTTGTCACCCCGGCACCAATACCGATAGACCATGTTCTATATTGTGTAGCTGGTCCAAATGGTGTTGTTCCTTCAATGGATGATGCTTTTGCATTTTGAGCATTTGCTGTATTCGCAAATAAGCCCGCAGATGCAAGCGCGAGTACGAATTGTAATTTTAGTTTCATATAATTTGTGTTTGTATAAACCGATGCAAAAGTAATAAGTTAAAAATTAAATTCACTATAGGTTTGTAGTTGAAATATGACATTTGGTAAATAAAAAGGTGTTTCTGTTTAAAAACACCTTTTTATTAGTGTAATTTGTTAGTTATTAATAAAGTGTAAATTCAACACGGCGATTCTGTTGACGGCCCGCTGCATTTTTATTGGATGCAATTGGTTGGTCTGGACCATATCCGGTTGCTTCGATACGCGACGCATTAGCACCCTGAGATACTAAATATGCTTTTACCGCTTCTGCACGTTCTTTAGACAAACGCATATTTAATTCGCGTGAACCTGTATTGTCGGTGTGACCTGCGAGTTTTAAACTAAAATTTTTCTCGATCAATAATGCGGCAACTCTATTCAATGTCGCATAAGAGCTGGAGCGAATAGTTGCTTTACCTAAATCAAACTCCAAGTTTTTGATCGCATCAGCAACAACTTTCTTATCTGCTTCTGTAACCACAACTTTCTCTACGACTTTGGTTTCGTTTTTAACGACAATTGGACAACCCGATCCATCCACTTGGACACCAGAAGGTGTACCTGGGCATTTATCGTATTTGTTAGCCACACCATCGCCGTCGTCATCTTTTAGATCATTGTTGAGACCATCTAACTGTCCTTGTAACGCTTGATTTTTAGCATTCAACGCATCATTTTGAGCCTTTAAGTCATCGTACTTAACCGTGTAGTCATTGACAAGCGTTGCGACAGGGTTAGAATTGTTTAAAGCAGGTTTGCTACCATTACCCAATGCAAATTCTAGGCCTGCGTGAGCATAAGTGAATAAGTCATTTTTGTATTGTTGACCCACTGGGTTATCGGTACCCATTCTGTTGTCAAAACGTTGGTTCGCCCAATTCAATTGGTAACCAAGTTCAAAGTTGATACCTTTTGCTACGGCGAATTTAAAACCAAAATCTGCCGGTACATAAATCTTAGAATACGAGTCACCATATTCTCCTCTGTTCCCGTTAGCGATTCCAGCGGTCTCGGCGTTCATTACACCAACACCAATGGATGCGTACGGTTTAATAAAGCTGTTGAAAAATCTCCAGTTGGTATTTGCTGCTAAAAACTCGCCCGACAACGCTACAGACCAAGGTGTTTTAGTTTCAAATCCTGTCTGTTTATCGCTATTAACATAGCCTGATGTTTTTCCACCAAAATAAGTAGCTTTCAATCCAAAGGATGGGGAGATCTGCTTCTTGATGTAAGCACTATAACCCAAATTCCAATCCAGTTTATCGTAACCACCATTGTTAAACTTGGCGATATTTTGCAAGCTCGTTACACCTGCTCCCACACCGATCGACCACGTTCTATATTGTGTTGCCGAGCCTAATGGTGTTGTGCCTTCAATAGATGCTTCTTTTGTGCTTTGCGCAAAGGATGCGGTGGATAAAATTCCTGCCGCAACAAGTAATCCTGATTTTTTAAGGCTAATTTTCATAATGCGTGTTTGTAAAATTATCTACTATAATACTGTTGTTAAATTAACTCACTGAACACTCTTGCAATAAATTTGCCAAAAATTATTTGGTTACTCTACTCGCCCAAAAAAGTTTGGCACCTCAATTTCAAAAGCCAGATGCTTAACAATATTTTCAGTAAAAATGTTTTGAAAAAAAGTTTTCCTGCTTTTTGTAATCAAAATAACATCGATATCTTCATCCCGGATAATGGTATGGATACCGTTAGCAATATTCTCTCGTGAACCTGCAAAATAACTTGGCGACTTGATGATATAGGAAATATCCTCGATACCAGTTTCAGCAATAATCTGTTCAATCCAGTTTTCAAGTTTTTCTCCTAATATATTGATTTCTAGTTCGTTTTTATTGATATGGATAAGCTGTAAATGGAAATTTTTCCCATATAATGGTATCGCTTGTTTAAGCACTTCAAGTTCACCGGGTTTGAAATTTGTCAATAGAGCGATGTTGTCATTTTTGAATTTAATCGCGTTTTTTGGGATGGCTAGAACAGGGATCTTTGACTCTATAATGACATCATATGTATTGCTTCCAATCAATACAGATTCAAGTCCGGTCACTCCTTTTGTACCCATAATCACCGTTTGATAGACCTCTTTTATCTCTTGTTTATCCAGTGTTTCAGCCAAAATACCGTTGGCAAATAAGGTAGAAATTTTAAGCGAAGGATATTCCTGTAGAAGTTCGGCTACAAGTTTTTCCATCTGATGACGAGCTTCTCCCTCGGTTGGGTCTACTAAATGCTTCGCATTTGCAAATTTGTTGATATGCGAAGTGAACGAATGAAAGAGTGTAATCTCATCATTTGTTGTCGTCGCAATTTGAGCTGCATAAAATGCGGCAACTCGTGCGTTTTCGGAATAATCTACTGGTATTAATAGTTTAGACATGGCTATAAGGTTATGCTTTAGTAAAAAATATTGGAACTAAGGGGTGACTAAATAATGCTTTTGCAACGGAACGCGTAAAAACACGTTCAAAGAACGATTTCCTCGATCGTGTCACCAATAATATGTTGATCTTTTCCTCATGGATCATCTCATTAATCACTTCCGGAACCGTATCTAAGTCCTCAATGTCACCTTGTATTGAATCCACTTCAATAGCAATATTGGTCACACCAATATATTTTTTGATCTTATATTTCCATACTTCAAGCTTGTCTTCGATTCTGTTTTCTGATGAATGATCGTAGTGAACATGCATAAGTTTTAGTTCAAAGTCTTTGCCGATGATGTTGACAAAATCCTGTACGGTCTGTACCTCTTCTTCTTTAAAATTAGACAGTAAGCCAACTTTGTCAATACGTGTAAAGGACGCTTCTGTTGGGATGGCTAAGACAGGTATTTTAGCTTTTTTGCTAATGACATAGGTCGTGCTACCAATAAGTTGACTATCGTCGTTGGTGATGCCTTTAGTCCCCATGATAACAAAATCAAATCGATCAGGAGTGGCAAGTTCCGGTAGTGTTTCTGTAATCATACCACGCTCACATTGGGTAGTTATTTCAAGTGCAGGATGTTGTAATTTTATGGATTCTGCCAGATTTTTAATAAGGATATCAGCTTTGAATGTTGGAGAATTAGTCTCATTACGGCCATTTTCGTCCTCAAATACAGCAGAAGCCGAGGTGTAATTGTGGTAAAGATGGAGTGAATACCCCTTTTCGAGGGCAAGGTCCACAGCGTAATTTACAGCATTATTAGAATGAGCCGAAAAATCTACCGGTAGTAGAATGTTTTTTTTCATTAGAAGGAATTTAATCTACAAAATCTAATCTTTTTTATTTTGCATTTAGGGAATGTGCGTGAAAGTGTACTGGATTCCCTATTTTACTATCAAATGTAATAAAACAAATGTAATTTTGAATGACCTTAAGTCAAATAGTTTTTGTTGTTTTACGTATTGAATTTGACGAGCTTTAGACAAATATGAATAACGAATAACACTTTTAAAATGTTGTATTTAATATCAGTTTGTGATTTCTGTCACATCTAAAATAAGTGTACCCTAATTGTCTGTATGTTATCTCCTGATTTTTTTGTTTGAAAAGTCAATATTGATTTTTACTCGTTTAGAGAAAACAGTCGTTTCAAGGTCAATATATGGAATTCTACATTGCATAACCTACCAATTTTGAGTAAGTTTGCACATATTTTTAGATAATTAAATGACAAGTAGAGAAATTCGTCAAGCCTTTCTGGACTTTTTTAAAAGTAAAGGGCATCAGATAGTACCTTCAGCACCAGTAGTTGTAAAAAATGACCCGACATTAATGTTTACCAATGCGGGGATGAATCAATTCAAAGATTTGTTTCTTGGTGAAGCACCCATCAAATTTCCGCGTGTTGCCGATACGCAACGTTGTTTGCGTGTTTCCGGAAAGCACAATGATTTGGAAGAAGTAGGGATCGATACCTACCACCATACGTTGTTTGAGATGTTGGGAAATTGGAGCTTTGGTGATTACTTTAAGAAAGAAGCTATTGCTTGGGCTTGGGAGCTGTTGACAGAAGTCTATAAATTAGACAAAGATCGTTTATACGTCACTATTTTTGAGGGGGATGCAAAGGAAGGCTTAGAACGTGATATGGAAGCTTTCGATTTCTGGAAAGAATGGATTGGTGAAGATAGAATTCTCCTGGGTAACAAAAAAGATAATTTCTGGGAAATGGGCGAGACAGGACCTTGTGGACCTTGTTCCGAAATCCATTTCGATATGCGTAGTACGGAAGAGCGCATACAGACTTCAGGGCAGAGTTTGGTCAACGCCGACCACCCTCAAGTAATTGAGATCTGGAACCTTGTCTTCATGCAATTTAATCGATTGAAAGATGGTTCACTTCAGTCGCTACCAGCTAAACATGTGGATACGGGAATGGGCTTTGAGCGTTTGGTGCGATGTATACAGGGTAAGACCTCCAATTATGATACAGATGTATTTACGCCTACCATTGATTTTATTGCTGAGAAATCAGGTATAAAATATGGTATAGATGAAAAGTCTGATATTGCCATGCGGGTAGTGTCTGATCATATTCGTGCGGTTAGTTTTGCAATTTCCGATGGTCAACTGCCATCCAACAATAAAGCTGGCTACGTGATCCGTCGTATTTTACGTCGTGCAGTACGCTATGCGTATACATTTTTAGGCTTTAAGGCTCCTTTTATCAATGAACTTGTACCTGTATTGGCAGCTCAGTTCGCCGGAGTATTTGACGAATTGATCCAGCAGCAGGATTTTGTGCAGAAAGTAATCTTGGAAGAAGAAGTTTCATTCTTAAGAACTTTATCTACGGGCGTCCAACGTTTTGAAAATTATGTGGAGGACCACAGCGTAATTAACGGGGATTTTGCTTTTGAATTATATGATACTTATGGATTCCCGATCGATTTGACGGAATTGCTAGCGCGCGAAAAAGGTTTAACGGTTGATATGGAAGGTTTCAACCAAGCACTTCAAATTCAGAAAGACCGTTCTCGTGCTGCCACTGCTATAGATACGGGTGATTGGGTTGTGGTAAATGATGAAGAAGGATTTGAATTTGTAGGCTATGATACGTTAACTGCCGTTACTGAGGTTATTAAATACCGTAAAGTTGTTGCGAAAAATAAAGAGCAATTTCAATTGGTGCTTTCTGTTAGTCCTTTTTATGCCGAAGGTGGTGGTCAGGTAGGCGACTCGGGAGAATTGGTTTCCGAAGAAACTGGAGAAAAGATTTATATCACAGATACGAAAAAGGAAAACGGTCTATTTGTACATTTTACAAACAAATTGCCGCTGGAATTAAAAGGAACATTTGTTGCACAGGTCGATAAAACCAAAAGAATCGATACTGAAAACAATCACTCCGCAACCCATTTGTTGCATGCTGCCCTTAAGCAGGTGTTGGGAAGTCACGTGAATCAAAAGGGATCGTTGGTCAACGCTGATATTTTGCGCTTTGATATCTCTCATTTTGCAAAAATGACAGAAGAGGAGATCAAACAGGTGGAAGATATTGTCAATGCCAAAATTCGTGAAAATATTCCACTGAAGGAGGAACGAAATGTCCCTTATCAACAGGCATTAGATTCGGGCGTAACAGCACTATTTGGTGAGAAGTATGGCGATTTTGTTCGTGTAATCACCTTCGAAGATCAATATTCTAAAGAATTGTGCGGTGGTACACATGTTACAGCAACGGGGCAAATAGGTTTTTTCAAAATTGTTTCTGAATCTGCTGTAGCGGCTGGTGTACGTCGTATAGAAGCAATTACTGGAACTCGCTCTGCAGCTGTTATCCGTGAGCATTTCGAATTGGTTCACCACCTGAAAGAGCTCATGAATAATCCGAAGGATTTTGTTTCTGCACTGGGTAAAATCATCGATGAGAATGGCGCTTTGAAAAAAGAAGTAGAGAAAAGTATTACGGAAAAATCCTTAGCATTAAAGTCGGATCTGGAAGCAAAGATCCAGCAGGTTGGCGAGATTAATTTCTTGTCCACAATCGTCGATCTACCGAGTGCAGAGGCGGTGAAAACCTTGGCTTATGCGGTAAAGGGGGCTGTTAATAACTTGTTTCTGGTTATCGGCGCTGAATTTGATGGTAAACCAAGTTTGACCGTTGTCATATCAGATGAATTGGCCAAAGAAAAAGGGTTGAACGCAAGTCATATTGTTCGTGATTTGGCTAAGGATATCCAAGGCGGCGGAGGTGGTCAACCATTTTTCGCAACAGCTGGAGGTAAGAACCCTGCCGGATTAAAGGTTGCAATTGAGCGAGCAATAGATTTCTTGAAATAAATTTTATACAATACCAAGCCATCGGATTTATTCGACTTCTTCCTTGGAGGATCCGAATAAATCTGATCGTTTTTACGATTCTTTAAGCTGTGACATGTAGCGTGAATCAAAGAGAGCAAAGCCATTTGCGTAATTGGGAATAGGTACTTAACAAATAAAAATAAACGGATGAAAAAGGCAGTTTTTTTAGCAGTAGGGATCGTTGGTTTGATGATGGGTTGCCAAAATAAAGAACAGTTTACCATCGCTGGAAATGTCGAAAATCCTGGCAATATCAAAGTTATTTCATTGTATGAAGGTGATACCAAGCTGGATTCTATGTTTTTTGGCGATAATAACAAATTTCAGTTCGTACGACCTGCTAGCCAATCCAGATTGTTGTCCTTGCGTGTCGGTAAAAATCGGTACGATTTAATTGCTTCTCCGGGGGAGACGATCACATTTAAGACAGATCTTCATAAAGATGTAAATGATTATCAAGTGGATGGGTCTGAATTGTCAAAGACGATACAGCCTTTTGCCAAAGAGCGAAATTATCGCGATTATCTACAGGACTCCTTACAGACGGTGTTTTCTAAGCTGACAGCCAATTCAACAGCAGCTGAGATCGAAAAGATTCGTGCTGAATATAAATCAAAGTTTGCAGAAGAATTGCGTACATATACAAAAAAAGCAGTCGATTTCTCGAATAAGCACAATGATCTTGCAGGTTTTTATGCAATCTCGACCTTAGATCCTGAAGTAGCCGAAAATGAAATCATTACCTATGCAGATAAAATAAAAAATGAATTTACGGAGAACAGGTACGTGACACAGTTTAAAGAGGAGACCCAAAAACTGAAAAAAATGGCAATTGGGCAACCTGCTCCCGAACTGACTTCGTTTACACCATCAAACAAAGAAGTTAAATTATCGAGTTTTAAAGGGAAATATACTTTGGTGGATTTTTGGGCTTCATGGTGTATGCCCTGTCGCCAGGAAAACCCTAATCTCGTTAGGTTGTACAATACCTATCATGGTAAAGGCTTTGACATACTCTCTGTTTCATTTGATGATAATCCTGGTTCCTGGATGCGTGCTATCGAAGATGACAAGTTAACTTGGACACATGTGTCAGATTTGAAGGCTTGGAGCTCACCGGTTGTCATTGATTTCCGTGTGAAAGCGTTGCCTACCTCATATGTTCTCGATCCGAACGGCATTATTATAGCAAAGAACTTGCGTGGAGAGGAGCTGGAGGCATTTTTGAAGAAAACAATTAAGTAATCAATGTGTTATTGTTAAATATTATATTACTTAATAATTTGGTAACACTAGATTAACTGATTGTTATCATTTTGTTTATAATTTAGCAAAAAAATAAGACAAATGAGTTCTTCGAAACAAAAGATTTTAATTGTTGATGACGAAAAAGATATCTTGGATTTAATTGCATTCAACTTAAATCGTGAAGGTTATCAGGTCTCTACAGCGCAAAATGGGGAAGAGGCAATCAACGTTGCCAAACAAGTAAATCCGGACCTCATCATTTTGGATGTGATGATGCCAAAGATGGACGGAATTGAAGCTTGTCGCATCATGCGCGCAATGCCTGAATTCAAAAGTACATTTATGGTGTTTTTGACTGCTAGAAGCGAAGAGTATTCGGAGATCGCAGGATTTCATGTCGGTGCAGACGACTATATTGCAAAGCCGATCAAACCGCGTGCGCTAATGAGTCGCATCAATGCTATCTTAAGAAGAAATGCTTCCGAAGAGTCGGATGCTGCCGTTCAGGATAAAATTGAAATTGCCGATCTGGTTATTGATCGAGATTCTTTCTTAGTCTACAAAGGGGAACAAAAGATCGTTCTTGCAAAGAAAGAGTTTGAGCTATTGTATTTATTGGCTTCAAAACCGAATAAGGTGTTTACGCGTGAACAGATCTTAAAGAGCATCTGGGAAGATTCTGTTGTTGTGACTAACCGTACAATTGACGTTCACATCCGCAAGCTGCGTGAAAAGATAGGAGACGATTATGTAACCACTGTAAAAGGAGTGGGATACAAATTTGATAAAGAATAAAAAAAAAGAGGCTTTGGCCTCTTTTTTTATTGATTAACTTTCCGCAGTATAGATTCTATACGATTCGCCTTGCGCCAAATCTGGACAAATCTGGGGCAGATGTTTCCAATTTAACATAAGAGAAAGGAGCGGATTTAGTGAAGGAATTGCCATCGTTATAGGGAACTCTTTCTCGAGATGACTTGATATCACCGCAACAAATCTTTACTTTTGACCTAAAGCAAAGTAAAAATTTCAACATGTCATCTATTCTTATAAAATCTGCACAACTAGTCAATGAAGGTAAAGTTGAGGTTGCTGACGTATATATCAGCAATGGTCGAATCGAAATGATTGCTCAGGAAATTAATCATCCTGCTGATCAGGAGATAAATGCTGAGGGGCTACACTTGCTACCGGGACTTATCGATGACCAGGTTCATTTTAGAGAACCCGGGTTAACTTATAAAGCGGATATATGGCATGAGAGCCGCGCCGCAGTTGCTGGTGGGACAACCTCCTTCATGGAAATGCCTAATACTGTCCCGAATACGTTGACTCAGCAGTTGCTTCAAGATAAATATGATATTGCAGCAAAAAATGCATTGGCCAATTACTCATTCTTTATGGGGGCGGCTAATGATAATCTTGAGGAGGTGCTTAAAACTAATCCAAGAGATGTCTGTGGTATCAAAGTTTTTATGGGGTCATCTACAGGGAATATGTTGGTGGATAATGAAAAAGCGTTGGAAGGGATCTTTGCGAATGCTCCGACCTTGGTGGCTACGCATTGTGAAGACGAGGCGACGATAAAAGCAAATCTGGCCCTATTTAAGGAAAAATATGGTGAGGATGGATTGAAAATTGAGATGCATCCATTGATTCGTTCTGAGGAAGCCTGCTATTTATCCTCGTCGAAAGCTGTCGAATTGGCAAAAAAGCATAATACACGCTTGCATATCCTTCATATATCAACAGCCAAAGAAATTGCATTATTTAGTCATGATATTCCATTAAAGGATAAAAAAATAACGGCTGAAGCTTGTATCCATCACCTTTGGTTTTCTGATCAGGATTATGCTTCAAAAGGTAATTTTATCAAATGGAATCCAGCGGTAAAAACAGCCAATGATCGCGACCAAATTCTAAAAGCTTTATTAGATGGGCATATCGATGTGATAGCGACAGATCATGCTCCGCATACAATGGAGGAAAAATCGCAGCCCTATGCTTCAGCGCCAAGCGGAGGACCACTTGTACAGCATGCGTTGCAAGCCTTGTTAGATATGGTCAAAGCAGGAAAAATGACCCTAGAACAATTAGTGCAAAAATCTGCGCACAATACGGCTACATTGTTTCAAATCGAAGATAGAGGATACATTCGTGAGGGATATTGGGCGGATCTTGTGTTGGTCGATCTGAATAAACCTTATACGGTATCGAAAACGAATATCTTGTCGAAATGCGGCTGGTCGCCATTTGAGGGACACACGTTTAGTTCAACGATTGAACATACTCTCGTATCAGGTAAACTTGCTTTCTCCAATGGACAACTTATTGAAAAAGGTGCTGGTGAACGTCTGTTGTTTAACCGATAGTATTTTGCAATGGAAAAAAGAGCCTTTCTAAAATCGATTGCTTTAAGCTTGTTGTCTATTCCTGTACTTGGAATGGGGCAGCCAACCAGAGATAGAGACGAATTGTACGGTCAGGCTGCTTTGCTTGCAACGAGGTTAAAATTGGGGGATACCATAGGTTTAATAACGCCTGCTGGTGTATTGGATGATGAAGAGTCGATTAGCATTGCACGTGAGATATTTGAGACACTGGGTTTTAAAGTAAAAGAAGGTAAACATATACGCAGCCGCTACGGTAATTTGGCCGGTACAGATCAGGAGCGTATAGCAGACATTCATGATATGTTTGCAGACAAGACCGTCAAAGCGATTGTTTGCATCAGAGGAGGTTCGGGTACATCACGTCTTTTAGATCGATTAGATTACAAACTGATCGCCAATAACCCCAAAATTTTATTGGGATATTCAGATATAACAGCATTAATTTTGGCATTATATGCCAAGACAGGACTTATAACGTTTCATGGTGCAGTGGGTATCAGTACCTGGACTAAGAAACTTGCAGAGGCTTTCAATGCTCAGTTTGTAGCCAATCAGCCAGCAATATTTGAAAACCCCAAGTCTAAAGGTGATAGCATTGTACAGACCAAAGACCGAATTGCCACAATTCATCCGGGTATAGTAGATGGGGTATTGCTTGGTGGAAATATGACCGTGTTGACCGGCTTATGTGGTTCACCTTATCTGCCAGATTTTAAAGATAAAATTCTTTTTCTCGAAGAGGTCGACGAAGATATGGAGCGTGTTGACCGTATGTTCTGTCAATTGAAAAATACTGGTGTACTGGGTGCGATTAAGGGTTTTATTTTTGGCAAGTGCACCAATTGTAAACCATCTGGTGGCTATGGATCCGTAACACTTGACCAATTGTTCAATGATTATATCAAACCGTTAAAAATACCCGCTTATACAGGGGCTGTCGTTGGGCATATTGCCGAACAGTTTATTTTGCCCGTAGGAGCAAAAGTCCGTGTAGATGCTTCGCAAGGAACGATTGCTTTAATGGAGCCTGCATTAAAAGATTAATATGAAATTAGTAAAAGTTGATTTCATCAAAGCCTTTTCTTTATATGAAGAAAAGGCTTTGATGCATAGAAGATTTAAACATGCTGATATTTTACCATTATTAGAAAATATCAGGAGCACTGGACGTTTTGCTGTATCGGAAATTGGGAAGTCCACTGAAGATCGTTCGATCTTTCGACTACAATACGGACAAGGGCCAATCAAGATACTTTTATGGTCACAAATGCATGGTGATGAACCTACGGCGACAATGGCCTTGTTTGATCTATTTAATTTTTTCAACGGAAAAGATGATGGTTTAGATGCCTTTAGAGATCACATAGCATCAAAAGTGACCTTGTATTTTATTCCGATGCTAAATCCTGATGGAACCGAACGGTTTCAGCGTAGGACAGCCATGGATGTGGATATGAACAGAGATGCAAGGGCAACAGCAACAGTGGAAGGGGCCTTATTGAAGGCGCAAGCCATGTTGCTAAAACCTGATTTTGCCTTTAACCTGCATAACCAAAACAATTACTACAACATTCCTGGAACAAATATGCCAGTGACAATTTCCCTATTGGCACCTGCCTATGACTATGCGCGGAGTATCAATGAAACTCGGGGAGATGCGATGCGGGTGATTGTCGGAATAAATAAAGTCCTTCAGGAATTTGTTCCAAAGGCGGTTGCAAGGTATGACGATGAGCATACACCGCGCGGTTTCGGTGATAATTTTCAAAAATGGGGCGCCAGGACGATTTTAATTGAATCAGGAGCTTATGTTGGTGATACCGAAAAAATGATGGTCCGAAAATGTAATTTCGTGGCTTTGTTAAAAGCATTTGAGGAAATTGCTGATCAATCCTTTAAACAGCATTCGGTTACCGATTATGATACAATTCCCTTCAATGATGAAAAGCTCCATGATGTGTTGCTGAGAAATTTGACCATCGAGCGGAGTGGTAAACCATTGCTTGTCGATGTTGCCATTCGGCAGAATGAAAAGACGATAGGCTCTGACTACTACGTAGAGGGTATTGTTGAAGATATTGGCGATTTGCAGGATTTTTATGGTTATGTAGATATTGATGTTGCAGGAACGGAGTTTGCTCCAGCCAAGATGTATATGGAGCCATTTGCTTCCCTGACCGATTTAGATGATACCATCGTGATGGGATTACTTGAAAAAGGCTATGCCGCTGTTATGATTGAAAATGTGATCCCGGGAGAATTTTTGCATAACCTTCCAATTCGTGTATTAACTAAAAAAGCTATAGAATTTTCACAACAATTAGCTCTCGGAGCTCAAGCGGATTTTTTTCTTCGTAAAGAAGGCAAGAACATTTACGCCGTAGTTAATGGTTATGCGATCGATTTGAAAAAAACAATGCAACAGCAGTATAAAAATCAGATAAGTTAGGAATGCTTAATATAGCTCAAAAAAGAAAAAGGTCACAGCCTGTGCTGTGACCTTTTTCTTTTTAAAACTACTAGTAGCCGGTATTCTGTTGATTTGCTATAGCTGGGTTTGCATTCATCTCATCCAGTGAAATAGGAAGAATGGTTTTAAAGAAGGTTCTATCGATCGTTTTTTGTCTATTTGTTGTGCTTATATTTCCTAAATCATCATCAAAAGTTATCGATTTGTTCCAGCGCATCATATCAAAGAAGCGGTGACCTTCTCCAAGGAGCTCTTTGCTTCTCTCATCGGCAATCATATCTAAAGTAATCGTGCCTGAGGTCGCAACATCTAATTTGGGAGAGCGTTGGCGTATTGCATTCAGGTAATTTGCTGCAAGGGCCTTGTCAGGAGATGATTTTAGTAGAGCAGCTTCAGCAGCGATAAGATATACTTCGGACAAACGGATGACCTTAATATTGACAGCGGTACTATTTGCTGTTGAATTTTTATCGCCAGCAAGCGTTGTGCTACCGCTATATTTATAGACCGCTCCTAAATGGGTGGTGCCGACTTCATCGTACGCCATAACACCCCATCTGACATCTGTCTCGTCTTTCTTAAGTTTGGCCAAGAATGGATCTGCGGCTATAAAGTTTCCCAATATGGCTGTACTGCCATGTCCTTTTCTGCGGAACATCGCACCCAGTGAACTAGTCCCTGCGTCAGCTTCATTCGGATAGACACCCAATTCTAGAATAGATTCAGTTCCAAACATACCTGTCCAGGATTTTACCCAGTTTTCATTGCTATACAATGTGTAGACTTTGGAGTCTATGACCTCCTGCGCTGATTTTAACGAATTATCATAATCATTCATATAGAGATACACACGAGCTTGCAGTGCTTTATTGGCGAAAAAATTGAAATATCCATCCGATTTGGATTTTGGCAATAAGCTCTCTGCATCCTTTAGATCCTGTACTATTTGTTTGTAGTTTTCCTCCACGGAGATACGTTTTTCCTGCGCGCTATATTCGAGTACTTTCGTTACATTAGGGATACCAAGGGCAGATTTTTCCATGTTGTAGGGTTTTCCGTACAACCTGACAAGATCAAAATTGATGAGGGCTCTTGCGGTCAATGCTTGTCCTTTATACGTATTAAAATTTTCTGTCGAGCCGGCAGCGATTAGTTTATCGATATTTGTCAAAAGATTATTGATCTGCACGAGTGTATGAAACCCTTGTGTCCAGATGCTTGAATAGGGATTAGAAGAGGCCGAATGATTAAATACATAAAGATAGTCATAACCGCGGCCCTGGGATGCAATCGTAAAGTCACCCCCTTTGGCATCAGCATAGAGCGGGAAATTTCGTCCATAGTAGGCGACATTTGCCATTTTACTCATTAATCCATTCATAATAACCTTTGCGTCAGCAGCAGTTTGGATGGAGGTATTGGAGTCCCCCATATTGGTCGGTGTGACATCCAAAAAATTGCTACATGAGCTGATTGCTAATGATATTGTTATGCACGAGGCAATAAAAAGCTTTTTCATAATACTGTTTTTTTTCGTTAAAAACTAAATTCAACACCGAAAGTGTACGTTTTTGCCAATGGTGTTTCCCAGCCCCGCGTACCAAATTGGTTAACTTCCGGATCCATATACTTGTATTTCGAAACGGTCAACAAATTGCTTCCATTGAAAAATACCCTTGCATTGGAGATACCAGCTCGTTTTAAAAAATCATTTGGTAATCTATAGCTCAACGAAATGTTTTTTAATCTAAGATATGACGCGTCAAACAGTTGTCTACTGCTGATCTGGTTCACATCTTCCAGATCTCTTCCGGTAACCATTGGGTAAGTTCCATCCGTATTTGAAGGTGACCAGCTATTTTCTGTAAAATAAGCGGCATGAATTCGTTCCCAATAATAGCCGTCATCGGCAACATCTTTGGATGTAGCATCATAAAGTTTGCCGCCAATTTTATAAGCAAAGTTCAATCCCAATGAAAAGTTTTTATAATCGATGTCAGAATTTATACCGCCATATAGTTTAGGATTAGCATTTCCGATGATGGTTTGTTTAGCTTTTTTGTAATCATAACTTGCCGCTTTTCCGTTAAAGATAAAATCGCCATCAGTGCCATCGTTTGTATACCAGACGTTTTTGCCATTGGTTTGATCTGTACCTGCCCATTCTAGACCAAAGAATGATAAGGACGATTCTCCTTCGCGATAAATAAATCGAGCTCTATCGTCTCCACCAGTGGGATCATACCAGACGATATCTCGTCCACCATATAATTTTGTAATCTTGGATCTGATGATTGCGGCATTTGCACTTAATGTCCATTTCCAATTTTCATTTTTAATGATATCTGAACATAATTCAATCTCTATACCTTTATTGTTCATTTCGCCAACATTTCGCAATATGGAGCCGAAACCAGTAATTGTGGAGATCGGAACATTCTGTAAGAGATCCTTCGAGTCTCTGTTAAAATATTCAATTGTACCAAATAGTTTATTGTGGAATAGGCCAAATTCTAATGCGACGTTTGTGGAGTAATTTTTCTCCCAAGCTACGTCCGGATTGCCTAAATTATTTAGCCCACCACCTGGCTGTGTCATATATTTGTTGGAATAACTTGTTAAATTGCGCCAGGCAAAAAGATCCGTAGGTAATGTTCCATTTACCCCATAGGAACCTCTAATTCTTAGGTTATTGATTTCCTCAATCTGTTTAATAAAAGATTCCTTGGCCAAATTCCAGGAAGCAGCTAAAGACCAAAAGTTGCCCCAACGAGGATCTGGTGCCAAGCGGGATGAACCGTCCCTTCTAAATGATGCCGAGGCAAAATAGCGTTCATCGTAGTTATATTCCGCCCGCGATAGTACAGACATCATATTATTGCCCCAAGAATAGGCGGACGCATCCAATATACCTGCAGTGGCGACTGTATGAAGTGATGAGGATGGTAAATCTTTACCTGTAGCACGGATAAAATCAGTCGTGTTTTTTTCAGCTTCGAAACCAGCTAATAACCCAATATTATGCAAGCCAAGGCTTTTGTTGTAATTGGCGGTTGTGGATGATACCAATTTTTCAATGGACGTAGACACCTCTGTGACCCGGCCATTGTCTGCCATACCGTTATAATGTTTAGCGCTATAATAGATGTGATCTTTGACCTCGGTTCTGTCATAGGAGAAAATGGTCTTCAATGTAAGTTCAGGTAACAGCTTTAATGATAAAGATTCTATAGCTGATAATTTACTTGTTTTCGAAGAGTTTTCCCATTCCTTGTTGTAATACAACGGATTATAAGCGAGACTACCATAGCGTGCTGTATATTCGTTACCTGTTTTATAATCAGTTGGCCAATACATCTGCCATAATAAATTACTCGCTTGATACAGGTAATTTGTTCCTGTATTCCTGGTGTCATTCATCCCAATAAGCTTGTTTTTAGCGTAGTTGACGTTTGAACCAAATTCGAGATATTTCCCAATCTTTTGCGTTAAATTAATCCGACCATTGATTCTGTCGAAGTTATTCTCAATAATCCTGCTTTTGTCTTGCGTGTATCCTAAAGACGCATAGTAATTGGTTTTTTCTGTTGCTCCGCTTACCGAGATATCGTTGCTGTTGAATATCCCGGTTCTAAACAATGCTTTGTTCCAGTCATAATATTGACCATCTCGATTCTCTACACCATCTGTTTTTCCTGAGATATGTACATTTTCCCATTGTGAGGTTCCATCTGTGCTGAATTGATAGCCATGAATACCAAAACCATAAGAAGAAGTTGGTTTACCGTAATTTGCCGAATTTGGATTCCAGTCCAAAGAATTTAAGCGAAATAAGGTGTTTTTATTCGCCTGTTCAGCCGTTTGACCAGCTGCTATTCTAGAGTCGTATAAAACACTATAGAGCATATTGATTTGATCCTGTACCGAAGCAGGTTCATTATTTTTGGTTGCCCAGGAAGGACTAATGCCGATAGAGGACTTGACATTGATCTTTGGATCTCCGTTTTTCCCCTTTTTTGTGGTGATGATGATGACACCGTTTGCCGCGCGGGAACCATAAAGGGAAGAAGCGGCAGCATCCTTAAGCACAGAAATAGATTCGATATCGCTGGGATTTAATGTGCTCATGACGTTGTTCGTATTGACAATATAGTCGCCCATCTGTCCGACACTACCCGAAATGACTGGAACACCGTCAATGACATAGAGTGGCTCGTTCGACGCGTTCATAGAGCCTATGCCTCGAATGCGTATAGCTGAAGTTGCACCTGCCTGACCAGATCCATTTGACATTTGCAGACCTGCAACACGGCCAGTAAGAGCTTTTTCAAAAGAAGTGACAGGTTGTTTATCAATGGCATCTGATTTTACTTGTGCTGCCGAACCTGTATAGGTACTCTTTTTAGTCGTTCCGTAGGCAATGACAATGACTTCGTCCAATGCCTGTTCATCACTGCTGAGTGAAATACTAATGGTTTTTCGGCCATTGACCTGAATTTCTTGTGGACTATAACCTACTGCAGAGATACTTAATATCGCGTTGGTGTTTGCGTTTAGCGTAAACAGGCCATTTTCGTTTGTTGAGGTTCCTTGGTTAGCGCCTTTTACATTAATTGTAACTCCGCTAATTGGTTTTCCGTTGCTGTCTGTTATTTTACCAGCAATTTGGATCTGTTGCGCATATAAAGACTGCATCGAACTACAGGCTATGAGACACAACGTTGTGAGCACATGTTGTTTCATAAAAGTGTGAATTGATTAATTTAGTTTGTTAATATTTTGGTGCTGTCGGATGTTGGTCAAACTTGCGAAAGCAATTCAGTGCAATGTTTTTTTTAAGAAAAAAACATTGCACTGAATATAGGGTTATTTCCTTAAAATTCCAATTCCAGGACGGTCGGGAAGAAGGCAATTGCCATTGACAACGGTCATACCGTCATAAATGTCATTTCCGATCAATAAAGCACCATCTAAATCAGCCCAGTCTGTTAGGGGAGCGAGTTGTGCTGCTGCACTGATTGCACAGGATGTTTCGGTCATGCAACCGATCATAACTTTCATTTCCAGAGAACGCGCAAGCTCAGCCATGCGTTTGGCTTCCCGCATGCCAGTACATTTCATCAATTTAATGTTGATACCCGAATACACACCCTTTAATGCGGGGACATCCACAAGACGTTGACATCCTTCGTCGGCAATAGTTGGGATAGGGCTATGCTCAGTAAGCCATGCATTGTCGTCTATCTGCTCCTTAGGCATTGGCTGTTCCAAGAAAGAAACATTTCTTTCTGCAAGCCAATGTGCCATTTCGAGAGCCTCTTCACGTGTTTTCCAACCTTGATTGACATCGGCACACAATGGTCGATCGGTAACCTGACGGATAGTATCGATGATCATTTTATCCGTATCGAGACCCAGCTTTACTTTCAAAATTTTAAATTGATCCGCTTCCGCTACCTTTTTACGGATCATTTCTTCCGTATCAATCCCAATAGTATAGGATGTCGGAGGGATAAGATCCGGATTTAATCCCCATATTTTATAATAAGGTTGATTCATTATCTTCCCTAATATATCATGTAATGCAATATCAATAGCGGCTTTTGCTGCGGTATTTTTCAATGCAAGCTGATCGATATAATGGAGAATCTCCTCAGTTTGAAAAGGAGAGTTGAAGCCTGTCAGATCGATCTGATTAAGGAATGATAAGACACTTTCCTGCGATTCGCCTAGATAGGGTGGCATACTCGCTTCACCATAACCCACAATGCCGTCATACTCTAGCTCGGTCAATACAACCGGTGTTGTGCTTCGACTAAATGAAGCTACAGTGAAGACATGGCGCAAAGTTAGCGTGTAAGGTCTAAACCTCAATTTAAAGGTTCCAAAATCTTTACTAATCCATTCAGATTGATTGCTCATCACTATGTTTATTTATTGTTGTAATAATTGCTTTCAACGACCTTCTGTATTGCGCTATCCCGTGCGCCAAGGTAACGACGGGCAGCAACTACAGTCCGCGTTTGGAAATCATCGTAGTTTGCAGCGTCCTTAAGCATACTGTTGATCCGGACCAATCCGGCAGCGTGAATAAAAGTTCCATTGCCGATATAGAGTGCAACATGTGTTACACGCGCATTAGGATTGCTGTTTTTGCCTGCCGCAAAGAACAGTAAGTCTGCCGGTTTTAGATTCTTGAGTGCTTTCTCAGGGTCGAAATGTCCTTCTTGATCTAAAATGTCGATTTTTTCACCTGCGAGTACTTGTTGCGATGCATCTCTCGGAATTACGAAGCCGTTCATGAAAAAACTTGTTTTGGTAAAACCGCTGCAGTCTACACCTTTCACCGATGTCCCCCCCCATAAATAGGGCAGGCCTAACATTGTTTTTGCACTGGCGATAATATTTTCCGCTGTAGGCTGGCGCGTTTCAAACCAATTTTTTAAGGTTAGACTTTCTGATTTTTTAATATAACCTAAACGTCCATCCGGATATGCTATTTCATAAAAATTGCCTTTCTGTCCTTTTAACTGAAGGATGTCGCCATATACGAGATCAGACACTCGTTGGCTTTTTTCATTGGGTTCAGAATAGGATTTTCCAAACTCCGCTGTATAGATAACTTTTTCTGCTTGTCGCCAATTGGCCAGCATGGTTTTGTCCATCGCTTCAATGGACGAAGTAGGTACCCATGCTATATAACCATCGGGGGTGCGCACGCGATAGTCGCCGCTCTTTTTTTGCAGAAGATCCACTTGCGTTCCCAATAAAACCTGGCTGGTTAGCTCCGCAGCATTATCTGGAAATGTGCGCATATTTGCAACGGAGAGCCTGATGACTCCAGTAGTTTTTTCACCTACACTTGCATCAGGCAAGAGCTGTACTTGAATATTGGCTGATATATCTTTTGCCTTTTGCTCTAAAACGAACTTAGCATCTTTTTCAGTTGTTTCAAGTACATATTGGTTCTGTGCGATATCCGCTTTTTGGATGGCTACGATCTTGGTTCTTTTATCGGGAGCGAATTCACGTTTTACGTTTTCTTGCAACTCTTTGATCGTGAAATAAGTCGTGGAATCTAGCTGCTGCGCCTGACTGCTTTCAACCCCTATAAGGCTTGCATAAGCTAAAATAGCGAATTTAAGAGTGTTTTTCATGCGAATTAGTTTGTTTCTAAAGATAGGATTAATTCATAATATAAGTCAATTTTTATTGTCGATTTTTAAGTGATTTTGATGTTATGTTGCTAAAAAACGAATGTTTAGGTTTAATTTTAATTAAATCATCTAATTGCTAAAACCATTTTGTAATATTGCTTATTGATTGTAAAGTCAATATCCTTCTTCAGTTTAACACGAAGCTGTAAAAATGTAGAATAGCATTTTCCGGCGTATATCGATGAAGTAGATTGGGGGCAGATGTGATGTAAGGTCGTGCAATACACTAGAAAGAGAGCGATGCCTTTGTGCTGTCAATGATGAAAATTTTTTGTATTCGGTAGGCTGAAGGCAATTTTAATGATTGTTTTTTGCCGGATTAATAAATAGCGATAGTTTTATAAAATAGTAATAAGGAAATGAGTTCAAGACGTGATTTTATTCGGCAAGGTTTGATTGCTGCGACGACAATGGGGACATTAACCGCATTTGATGCGATAGGATTGACGATTGCAGCAAAAGGCAGTGTTAAAAAATACCCTATTGTAATTTCAACTTGGGACTTTGGGATCGCAGCAAATAAAGCCGCTTGGGAAATATTGTCCAAAGGAGGCAAGGCATTGGATGCGGTAGAACAAGGTGTGCGTGTACCCGAGGCTGATCTCAAGAATATGACAGTGGGTAAAGGTGGTTATCCCGATCGCGACGGTCACGTCACACTTGATGCTTGTATCATGGATGCGGATGGTAACTGCGGTGCTGTTGCCGGAATGGAAAAAATTGGACATCCAATATCTGTAGCACGGCTGGTTATGGAAAAAACACCCCATGTCATGCTAGTAGGCGAAGGCGCATTGCAATTTGCGTTAGAAAATGGTTTTAAGGAAGAAAATCTACTGACCCCGGAAGGTGAAAAGGCCTGGAAGGAATGGTTGAAAGAGAAAAAATACAAACCTGTAGCCAATATTGAAAACCAATCTTTTGCCGCAGAACGTTTGCCGGGAAATCAATACAACCACGATACGATCGGTATGTTGGCGTTGGATGCCAATGGAAATATTTCTGGAGCCTGCACCACGAGTGGTATGGCTTTCAAGATGCATGGTCGGGTAGGAGATAGCCCTATTATTGGAGCCGGACTTTATGTCGATAATGAAGTTGGGGGTGCTACTTCGACCGGAGTTGGTGAAGAAGTTATCCGAAATGTAGGTAGTTTTTTGGTAGTCGAATTGATGCGTCAGGGTTATTCTCCCGAAGATGCCTGTAAGGAAGCTGTTATGCGTATCGTTAAGAAGAAGCCTGCAATTGCAAAGGCAATCCAAGTTGGATTCTTAGCAATTAATAAAAAAGGGGAATATGGTGCCTATGCGCTACAACAAGGTTTTTCCTATGCGGTTTGTGACAGTAAACAACAAGATTTATTGATTAAAGGAAAGCACTACTATAAATAGTAAAAATAGGGGCTTACGGGTTCGAGGAGCGATGATAGCAAGGTATATCATTGCCGATTAATCATTATATTTGTCTAAACTTATAGCCGCAGCTGATGCATCGGCTATAGGTTTATAAAAGTAAGAGTAAAATACGCAAGGTTATAAAAGTATGAAAGCAACATTTGGAGGAGGATGTTTTTGGTGTACAGAAGTTATTTTCCAAAACACTGAAGGGGTAACATCGGTATTACCTGGTTATATGGGGGGACATGTAGATAAGCCGACTTATGAGCAGGTCTGTACGGGGACAACTGATCATGTTGAGGTTGTCGAGTTAGAATATGACGAAGAGCTGGTGAATTACGAAGATCTCTTGAAAATCTTCTTTAAGACCCATAACCCGACAACATTAAACCGTCAAGGTAACGATGTGGGTACGCAGTATCGATCAGTTGTTTTTTATCATAATGAAGAACAAGAGATCTTAGCACAGAATTTTATCGATGAATTGGAAAATGAGGATGTTTACGAGGACCCTATTGTCACAGCAGTAGAACCAGCCGCGACATTCTGGTTGGCAGAGGATTATCATCATAATTATTTCAATGATCATCCTGAAAATCCATTTTGTTCAGTAGTCATTGCTCCAAAACTTCAAAAATTCCTAAAAGAATTTAAAGCTTAAAAAGACAATATTTTTAAAAAGACAATATTTAAGGTGTTGTATCCCAAAAAAAAGCTCGAATATTTATTCGAGCTTTTTTTGTGTATTGAATACGAGTTAGAACATTTCCATCTGTCCTTTATCATCGATTTGAATATCATTTGGATTGGTGATCTCCAATTTGATGTCGTCATTTTTTTCGGTTGACTCGACCTCTTTTTCGTTCACGGAACTGTCAACTTCTGTCGTTGTACTATCAACTGTTGGTTCTGTGGTATCAGTACTTGATTCGGCTGCCTTTTCTTTACTTTTTTGACTTAAATCTTCATCCGCTGTCAATAGTGTAACCGATTTTACGGTATGGAAAGATAGGCGGTTTCCTTGCGCTTTTATTCCTTTTACGTCAATAATTTCAGTCAAAGGTTGATCAAGGGTTTCTTCCGTTTGGGATTTGCCTTTTAAAATCTCCAATTTGACCATCGGTTCAGCTGCATTACTCATCAGGATCAGTTTGGATCCTGCATCTTCATTGATAAAGGAAATGCGTTTTCCAATAGGCTGATCGTCAAATTTAAAACGTTTGACAAAGTACGTTCCGCTCTTGCCGTCCTTATGCACGACTGTATAGATATGGTCTGGATAATATTTTTCGATCCGGATCATTTTCTCGTCGAAGTGGTTGCTTAGATCAAAGTTTGCTAATTCGTAGCTACCATCCGAAAGGACTACTAATATCTTGTCGTCGCCGTCAAACTCGCCAAGGTATTGTCCACGCTCATCTGCGTTTAGACGTTTCATGATGGTATCGTACCATATTTTTCGTCCTGCTAGTGTGGAGACTCCAGAGCTTTTAAAGCTGATTTTTTTGACAGGATATTTTGATACAATGTTTCCTTGTGAAGCACGGCCCTTGATTGCAATCTCGGCAAAGTCCATGTCAAAATTCAACTTACGCAATTTTGTGTGCGGTTTAAGCTGTATATTAACGACTTCCGCTTCACCATTGGGATTGGCTGTGAAATACAGGATTTTTGAGCCCTTGGATCCCTTGGACACATCATATTCCTTATCTCGCGTAACTCCTACTACCGAGAAACGTTTGATAAAACTGGTTCCAGTTTCACCTTCTTTATAGATGGCGTTATAGATTGTCCGTTCATCACCTTTTTTGAAAACAGCAACGTGGATAATTCCTTTTCCAACAAATACTTTATCCTGAATTTTACTGACAACATATTTGCCATCTTCGCGGAATACAATAATATCGTCGATATCCGAACAGTCGCATACAAACTCATCTTTCTTCATTCCCGAACCAATAAATCCTTCTTCGCGATTGACATATAGTTTGGTATTTGCTAGCGCAACTTGGGTCGCTTCTACTTTGTCGAATACCCGCAGTTCAGTTTTACGCTCGCGGTCTTTACTATATTTATCACGCAATTTCTCAAACCATGCAATGGCATATTCCGTCAATTGACGTAGATGACGCTTGACTTCTTTGATCTCATTTTCGAGTGTTTTCATCATTTCGTCCGCTTTTTTAACGTCGAAACGTGTAATGCTACTCATTGGTTTATCGATCAATTTTTTGTAATCTTCTGGACGTATCTCGCGGTAAAATTGATCGAAGAAAGGTTCAAACAAGCGATTCAGAACTTGCACAACAACCTCAAAGTCACCTGCATTTTCATAATCCGGATGCTTGTACATCCCCTCTTGAATAAATATTTTTAATAAACTACTGAAGAAGATTTTTTCTTGAAGATCGTTTAAACGAATCTCCAATTCTCGTTTCAATAAATTTTTGGTGTTTATTGTGTTTTCAGTCAGAATGTCGTTGACACTCATAAAGTGAGGTTTCTCATCCTTGATAACACAGGTGTTAGGAGAGATAGAGACTTCACAGGCGGTAAAGGCATATAATGCATCGATCGTTACATCGGGAGAAATTCCAGGAGCCAAATGTACAATGATCTCTACATTTCCCGCTGTATTGTCCTCGATTTTTTTGATCTTAATTTTTCCCTTATCGTTTGCGGTAACCACGCTTTCAATCAGACCGCCGGTTGTCGTTCCAAATGGAATTTCTGTAATTGCGAGCGTCTTTTTGTCGCGTTCTTCAATTTTTGCACGTACACGGATTTTACCACCACGTTGCCCCTCATTATAATTTGAAACGTCGGCCATACCACCCGTAGGGAAGTCTGGGAAGATATTCGGACGTTCACCGTGTAATACCTGAATTGATCCGTCAATTAGCTCAATGAAATTGTGGGGCATAATCTTGGTTGCTAAACCAACAGCAATCCCTTCGGCACCTTGAGCCAATAATAATGGGAATTTTACCGGAAGTGTGACAGGTTCGCGATTCCGTCCATCATAACTCAATTGCCACTCAGTTGTTTCGGGATTGAAGACAACGTCATTTGCAAATTTGGATAATCTTCCCTCGATGTACCGTGGAGCAGCAGCAGAGTCGCCCGTAATTGGGAAGCCCCAGTTACCTTGACAGTCAATCAGGAGATCCTTTTGGCCCAATTGTACCATGGCATCACCGATAGAAGCATCACCATGTGGGTGATATTTCATCGTGTTACCAATGACGTTGGCAGCTTTATTATATCGTCCATCATCCATTTCCTTCAAGGAATGGAGGATGCGACGTTGTACGGGTTTCAAACCGTCATTGATATGTGGAACGGCTCTGTCCAAGATAACATAGGATGCATAGTCCAAAAACCAGTTTTCGTATAGTCCTGATAAAGGTATCGTCTGACTTCCGTTTTCTGTTTTTCCTGATCCCAGCTCTTCTTGATTATCTTCCGTTGGGAAGTTCGTTTCGTCACTCATTTACTCAGCAATAGATTAAATTGTACAATACAGAAATGTTCGAAATAATATTTTATTCGAACGTGTAAAAATACAAAACCATTTTGTTTTATCCCAGTGAAACTATGAAAAGTTAAAAAAATTAGTTTTTAAAACTAATATAATTAGTTTGTTGATTGGTCAATGGTTAGATCATACCAATAACAGGGAATATTCCATAGATCGAAATGAAATTCTTCAGTTACCTGAAATCCTACTTTTTCCAAGACATGCCTTGATCCCAGGTTTGCTGTATGCGTGATGGCATGTACTTCAAAATGGGTCAGCTGTTCGCTGTAATATTGCATGCAGGCTAGTGCGGCTTCTGTCGCATAGCCTTTTCCCCAAGATTCCGTTCTGAAACGATAACCAAGGTCTAAAAATCCAATACGTCCGTTCTCCAATTCGTCAATATACTTAAATCCCGTCCAGCCAATCCATTGATTGCTTGATTTCTCAATGACCCCTAGACGGCCTATACCGTATTTTTCATATTGTTGTTGAATATGCGCGATGGCTTTTTTCATTTCTTGAATAGATTGAACAGGTTCGTTATTCAGAAAGGTATGAACCTCCGGCTGTGAATCCATTGCGAAAAAATAAGCTGCATCATCCATCTCTATTGGACGGATAATTAAACGTTCAGTTTCCAGTATAGGTAAGTGTTTTTCCATATTGTTTATCTCAAGTGTTAGGCATGCTAAAGCCACAATTTATCGATATCTTTTTGTAGTATTTTTTCTTTCATTTCCTCCTCAAAGTCGCCGAACTGCTCTTTTTTTACAGATTTACTAATTCTGCCATTTTCGAGTACCAAGATTTCATCGCAGGTATCTTTTAGTGTGGAAAAGATATGCGACGAAATTAGGATCGTTTTACCCATTGCTTTTAAGCGTAATATAATCTCCGTAAGCATAATGCTGCTTTGTAGATCAATGCCATTAAAAGGTTCGTCAAGGATATAGTAATTATTGTCCTGAAGTAAAGTAACTGTCAGGGCTAGTTTTTTTTTCATTCCCGTGGAATAGGCGCTCGCATACTCTTTTAAGGGCAACTCAAAAATATTTCTTTCACTTAGATTCTTGATTTGTTTACCACGTGCATCTGTCAGCAGATAAATATACTCTTCCCCGGTGAGCTTAGAAAGAAAATACGGATCGGAGGTCAGGTAACCTAAATTGTTTTTGAGCGGCGCCAAATCAGATTTTATACTTCCCGAGGCGGTTTCCAGTCCAGCAATACAACGAAACAGCGTTGTCTTTCCGGCGCCATTTTCACCGACGATACCGTATACTTTTCCGCTTTCAAAAGTGTAAGTAATCTCGTGGAGCACTTGATGCCGTCCAAAGGACTTGCTGATATTCGTAAGCTCGATCATAAGTGGTTTTTTAGATTGTTGATTGCTTTGATATAATAGAAGGGCAAGAGCGCGAGGATCAAGGGGTAAAAGCTAAAACAAAGTGCCAATGCAAAACCTTCGGGGAAATTGATCTCCCGTGGATAAGCGACGTATTTTAAGGTGATTGCAAAAGGAAGCAAAAGTAATATTCCGCCCAATACAATACAGACATTAAATAAATCCGATGGAAAGATTATAACATACAGAAAAAGAAGGGGTAGTACCAAGAGTAGACATTGTAAAATTCCTCTTTTAAACTTTCGCATCAGAAAGACTGTTGGTGTATATTGGTTATTCCAAAGGTAAAAAATAGGTTCCGGTAATTGATAATAGAAAACACAGGCGAGCGCAATGCAAACCACACAAAATAAAACAAGATTGGAATTGGCCACATAAAAGCCGATTCCGGCCAAGAGATACATTACAAGCAAGAGCAGGTAGCTCCGTCGGAATCCGATGATAAATTCAAAAGGTTTTTTTGCGAAAGGTGTCGGAATAGATTTTCCGAAAGCCTTAAATGTCAAAAATGCAAAGATAATAGCCAAAATAGCTAATAACACTGCATAGCCCCATTGGTTGTGGAGGAAAAGAATGATGAAGGACGGCAGCGTTAACAAGCCATTTTCCAATATTCTGATTTTGTGGAAATCGTATTTACTGTATGTATTTTTGAGAAAGTCATTTCTGTTTTTTTCTGTGAGCAGAAACAGTGCTTGGAAATTGCCAAGCAGTAGGGCATAACAACCAAAAAGCGGATATTGAACCAATGCATAATAAGCAAAATAACATAATCCAAACAACAGGAGAAAGGCGAGCCAAACCGGCAGTCCTGTAGCGCGAATATGCCGATACAGTAAAGTATATTGAAGCTTTAAATAATTGCTAACCATGATACGATCAAAAGTAAAAAATCGAAGTTAAAAACAAGGGACTGTTCCCTTATTTTTATTTCGGCCTTGCAACGATCGATTGTTGGTCGTTTTGACGCTTGAATTTCTTTATTTTACGGCCCTGTGTCTTTTCTGCCAGCTCAGCATATAGGTCAGAGCAAGTAGCAAAACTACTGCATTGGCATACATAATGACTGGAATTCGTAGGATAACATCACTATAGTACAATCCAGCAAGCAGTGCGCCAAGTCCTATTCCGGCTTCAAGGGAGATATACATGGTTGCAACCGCCTTGCCGCGATGTTCGGGTAAACTAAGGTCAATCGTCCAGGCATTCACAGCAGGGGAGAGTATACCCGTGCCTACACCATAGATGCTTGCGCCGATCATCATGCCAATGAAACTATTTCCAATGCCAATAGCAACGAGTGCAATCGCGATAATAACTATTCCGACAACAATAACCTTAGGTCTTCCATAACGGTCCGAAACTTTGCCGGAAACAAAACGTATCAATACTGACGCAATGGTGAAGGCTAGGAAAAATAGCCCTTTATTTTTGAGTCCAAGGTATTCACTCCAGTCGGGAATTAGGGTTAAAATGACTCCATAAGCGGTGTAAGATAAAAACGTGACGATTCCCGCAGGTAGTGCACGCCATTCAATGATATCTTTTCGGTTTATTTTGAGCATGGAGAGATTGAATTTCTCTTTTTTCGCCAGTGTTTCCTTCATGTTAATGACGATAAGGATGGAGAGAAGTGCCATGAAAGAAGAGCAATAAAACATCACATTGATACCAAAGGCCTCGAAAATAGCGCTGCCAATTGCTGGGCCGACAGCTGTACCGACGCTAAAGGCCAATCCATGCATCCCAAGCGCCTCACCCCATCTTTTTTGTGGAACCAGATCGGCGACATAAGCAGAAGTTGAGGTAGGTTTAAAACCAGTGGAAAAACCATGTATCAATCGTAAGAATAGAAAGCCCGCGACTGATGTTAAAATGGGATAAAGAAAACCACAGATGAAACAGACAATGGATCCAATGGCCATGACTGGTACACGTCCCCAGCGATCGGTCAATTTACCACTAAAAGGCCGCGAAATTCCGGCAGTCAATGTAAACAGCGCTATGATCAACCCTTTGTATTCTGCTCCGCCCAAACTGCTCAGATAATTGGGTAGTTCGGGGATGATCATATTGAAGCTAGAAGAAAATAGGAGTGAGCTTAAGCAAAGTAAAATAAATTGAAGCGTATAGATGGATTTCTGTTCAGCTGGCATGGCGCTATTTTTATCGTGTGTGAGTATTCAAAAAAGAATAATGGATTGTGGCGATTATCCATCCTTCTAGGGAATGGAGCAAATGTACAGTTTTTGGAACGATTAAGCGGTTTCTTTTGGTGGAAAAATAATAGAATTCTTTATATAAGATAGAAAATACGAAGGCGAGGACGTTAGTGCCTAAAAAAAGATTATTTTTGGGAAGACCCTTTATTTAGAACATGCAAGAACTTAGAAATCCTGGTGTTTATTTTGAAATTCCGGTATCGGATTTGAATCGCGCAATCGCGTTTTATAGCCAGTTATTCAATTTTACCTTTGAACAGGAAGATTTTGACGATAACCACATGGCTTACTTTCCATTTCAAGAAACCTTATCTGGGATTACTGGCGCCCTGGCGAAAGGCGAAATTTATAAACCTACACGCGAGGGAGTACTCCTTTATTTACATGTAGAAAACATATCTACTACGTTGGAAAGGGCCATGAGCTTGGGTGGAAAAGAGCTATATCCCGCCACTTTTCATGCCGATCTGGGATTTGCTGTTGCGGAGATTGAAGATTCTGAAGGAAATAGGATCGGGCTACATCAAAAGTTATAAGCGGCAATTCAGATCATATAGCTTACTAGATCAACTGTTGCCGGACTATTTCGCTGCAGAAGATGGTCGTTGCAACGGCTACGTTGAGTGATTCGGCTTGGCCTATGCGCGGAATAGTGATAGCTTGATCGATCAACGCTATTATTTCATCACTGATGCCATTTCCCTCGTTCCCCATAACAATTAGCCCCTCATTAGCCCACACAGTCTGATAAATGGATTGACCATTAAGTAGGGCGCCATACACTTTTAATCCAGTAGCCGGAATAAAATCCGTTAAATCAGTATAGTGGATTTGCAGTCTAGCCAGTGAGCCCATGGTTGCTTGCACTACTTTAGGGTTGTAGGCGTCTACAGTTCCAATGGAACAGATAATATGTTCGATTCCAAACCACTCCGCCGTGCGGATAATTGTACCCAGATTGCCTGGATCCTGCACATCATCGAGTACAAGGCTAAACTTGTTTTTTAAATTACTTGGTACAATTTTCTGCTGTAAAGGAAGTTTGACCAAAGCGAGTACACCTTGTGGCGATTTCAGTGTACTAATCTTTTGGAATTCAGTATCCGTTAGTTCATAGGATTTTATATTATGCGAGATTTTACCCACTTTTGTGTTTGCGTCGCCCGTGTAGAAAATAGACTCAACCTCATAGCTTGATGAAATAAATTCCATCACGGATTTTATACCCTCAACGATAAACAGGCCGTGTTGTTTTCTATACTTTTTATTTTGTAGAGACGTTATTAGACTGATTTGCGCTTTTGACAACATTTTTATTGATGATTAAGTATCCTCGTTTTATCGGATTTGCAAGTATAACGCTTTTAGTGTTATTTTTTGCATCATGCCGTTCTTCAAAATATCTTGACGATGACCAAGCTCTGGTTACAAAAGTACAGATTTCTGGTGTCACCCCTGCATTGAAAGAATCATCCGAAACGTATATTTCCAATCAAATAAGACCTAATTCAAGGGTAAATTTATTTATTTACAATACGTTCAATACTAAAAACGGGCGTTATAAAACCAAGAAAATTCGGAATGTTGGCGAACCACCTCATTTGTTGGATTCGGCAATGGTCGATTTATCCGCCAATCAAATCCGACGCTTTCTATTTTCAAAAGGTTATTTTAAAGCTAAGGTCGAACCAACAATTTCAGTTTCCAAAAAGCGAGCACATATCGATTTTAAAGTGGATGAAGGTGTCCCATATCAAGTTAGAAATATAGATCGAAAATTTGAGGATGAAGATATTAAGGCAATATTTGAACGGGAGGTACTCCCCAAAACTGCTGTAAAATCCAATACCCAGTACGATGCCGCAAAGTTGCTCGATGAGCGGGAGAAACTTTATATTTCGATGCGTAACAATGGGTATTACGATTATGTAAGGCAATATATGCGTGCTGGGGTAGATTCAACGATCGATGGACCTTTGATCGACTTGAAAATTAATGTCGAAAATCCGTCTGACTCAACGATACATAAAAAGTATCAAATAGATAGTGTTTATATGACGATAAGGAATTATGGAACAATGTCGAAGAAGGAGCCTCGTCGTATAGTAGATTCTGCAAAACGTCTTTTATTTGTTGATGAAACAAATAGTTTCAGGTGGAAACCTTTGGAACGCTATATGTATCTACGCTCAGGTCAGTACTATTCCTTGCGGGAGGAAAATAAGTCATATGACCGATTGTATGAGATGAATGGTTTTCGTTCTGTCAAGATGCAGTTTGTCAAAAAAGATTCCAATAAACTCGATGTGCACTATGATTTCGTTCCAAGACCGCGGATGGGAAACCAGATAGAGGGCGAGTATACCTTTAGTTCGGGTATGAGCGGATTTAATATTGGAAATACATTCTCTCAACGTAATATCTTTGGTGGTTCGGAGCAATTGGAAGTGAAATTACGTTATGGTGTATTGTTTGATCCGCGCCTCGCAGGTGGGCTTTCCAGCAAAATATTCAATAACGATTTTCAAGCGGGCGTAAATTTGGTTATTCCTCGTCTGATGGTTCCCTTTCATATTAATCCAGGTGGAAAGTTTGGTTTGCCCAAAACGACCTACTCGATGACATTGCAGTTGTTCGATCAAGATAAAACCTATTCAAACCGCTATTTCATCACGTCGCTGAATTACTCATGGTATGAAACAGAAAATAAGTACCATAGTTTTACGCCTATTGTGTTGGAGTATCGGGATGGACGCTTGGATTCCAATTTTCGGAACAAGCTTGTACAGGAAGGTTATCAGCTGTATGTACGTAGCAACGACCGTCAGTATTTTGGTTTAGGGACACAATATACCTTTATCCTGAATGGTAAAAAATTGAATAGCAAGGAGGACTTTCAATATTTCAGAGGAACATTGGACGTGAGTGGAAACGTATTGGATCTTATTAGCTCCTTGGCAAAATTGCCTAAGAATGCCGATGGTGAGAAAAAAATATTCGGTGTGCCCTTTCTTCAATACGCCAAGACAGAATTCGATTATCGTTTATACCGAAATCTCGGTGGAAATAGGCAGTTTGTCTTCCGTTTTAATCCGGGGATAGCGATTCCTTATGGTAATAACTCTAAACTGTTGATTTTTGAAAAGAGCTTTTATAGCGGCGGGATGAATGGCATACGCGCATGGCAGGCACGTACCTTGGGGCCAGGTGCCTATAACCGGCAGAGTCTTAGTGAGGATTTGCGTTTAAACCTGCGTAATTTGGATCAACTGGGGGAGATTAAACTGGAAGCAAATGCCGAATATCGATTCAGGTTACTCAATAACTTCCTGGGCGCAAAGATGAATGGAGCAACATTTTTGGATATGGGAAATGTTTGGCGACTGAAGAAGGATGAAGAACTAAATCCGGGGGGGGAGTTTAAATTCAATAAATTTCTTGGGCAGGTCGCCATTGGTACCGGCTTCGGACTTCGTTTCGATTCGGACTATTTTGTCATTCGCTTAGATGCCGGGCTTAAACTAAAAGATCCGCAATTCTCAGGTGCTGATCAATGGGTTATCAAGCATTTCTTTGATTCCAAAGAATTTAAGGCCCAATATTATGAAACCCATAGGCCCGACAGGTACAATTTTATTCAATACAATTTTGGAATCGGTATGCCGTTCTAATGTCTAACTGTTTCGTTATGATTTACGTTGATCCCACCAGTTGATGGGACATTCAGACAAACCGCTTTGTTAACCGATGAGATTTTTGAGACTTGAAAATATTGATTCAAAAATTTTACTCAAATCCAAACCTTGGGAATGGTTGAATAAAAAGAAAACTATAGCCAGCGCGATGGCCGTCATAATCACTTTTTTAAACATGTAAGCTATTCCTAACACAATGGCCGGGATAATCAAAAACATCAATCCGCTAATGGCAAAAGGAGAGAGTCCGCTATCGCTCTTATAGATATAGAATAAACGTCCCTTGGAAGTTTGTTGATTCTTATGGCTAAAGAAAACAAAGGTTGATGACTCAATTTTCTGATTAGGGACAGCAACACCCTCATGAAATTGTAGTGGTTGCGAGAAACCATTGATGGTAAATAGGTAATTGCCATTAATGGTCTCATTGGTGTTTCCCAATGAATCCAATGCAACTACAGCCAGTTTTCCATTTTTGGAAAGGTTTTCTTTTACGATAAAGTTTTGGATATTTTGTTCTTGAGCAGCTGCCCAAAAAGGTATCAGTAACAGAAAAAATATAATCTTTTTCATCGTTTTATTTTTATTCAATTCGCGTTTTCCCTTTTTAGGGTCTATTTGCATAGCGCTAATATCATTTGGAGGATTGATAGCATCAATACATCAAATCCGATTTCCTTGAAATGAGACTGCAATTTTAGGGATTTTAATTTTCTTTTGAAAATCTTTAACTATGCGAATGTTGAAACCTTTGTAAATACGTTCTTGAGCCTTTCATCATTCCTCAAAAAAAGGTGCTGTCAAAATCCTGAGTAGGAGTGCAAAAGATATTTAGCTCATTTGTGTTTGACCTGCGGTATGATATTTCAGGATGTTTTGTTAGTTCATTTATAATTAAATCGATAATATTTGATCCATCGTAATTTTGGATTATTCACTTGTAAAATAGGTAAATTTTCGAAAAAAATTAGTTCTTTGAAAGTTCTTGGATCAATTGCAATTTCACTGCGTCATTTAAAATACCTTTTGGATCATCAATAACTATTTTGCCAAAAATGTCTTTTTTCATGGATGCACTATTTCCATTGTTGTCGCTAGCTTCATAATTTCCAAATATATCTTTTCGAACGGAAACACGATTTCCCCTGTTATCTTCAATTGTTTTACCACCTAGAATATCAGTTCTCACTGTGGTACGTTGACCATTGCTATTTTCGATAGTGAGATTATCAAGAATATCTTTTGTTATCCGGCTTGAATTACCTTTGTTATCTCGAATCTCCATATTGCCGAAAATATCTTTAGATATCGTTGAGCTATTGCCTTGATTATCTCGGATGTCGAGACCTCCAAAAATATTTTTTGATACAGTTTTTACATTTCCTTTTTCATCACGTATTTCTAAATTGCCGTGTATATTTTTAAAAACTGTGGACGGACTTCTGTCTAGATTAGGAAGATCGAAATCGCCGCTACTGTTTTTTCTGACAGTAGTTTCACCTCCATCCTCATCTTTTACGACAATATTTCCTGAAAAGTCTTCTTTTATAGTCAGTTTAATACCACTCTTATTTACGGTTGTATATTCACCCAGGCTACCTCGTCTAAATTTAATGGTATTTCTCCACATATCTGAAAGAATAACTTCTCCCCAGCTATCGGTTTCTATTTTTATGGATTTTTTATCTAAGCCTTCTGAAATGGCCATTTTAATCATGTACTTTTTCATATTGTCAGAAGGGGGATCGGACCATATTCGGGTATACTCTTCCACTGTTGAAATTTTGGCTTCTGAAGTTAAAGTAACTAATAGCAGTGAAAAACTGAATAAGAAATATATACGCATGATCTGTCTGTGATTTAATGTCAATATACGTTTTTTTGCGCTACTTTCATTATATTTAAACAGTAAGCGAATTAATTGATGTCAACTACGGACGAAACGGAACGGCTGGGCAAAGTAAAACCTTTGATTCTGAGGAAGCCCGTCTAAAGGATGCTGAAAAACTAATTGCGGAGAAGACTAAAAAAGGCTATTCTGAGAATGGTGCTGTAGATGCAGATAGCAAGGAAAGAGGATCCGCTGTTCGACAGTCAACGGCTGCCAGCCAGTTATTGAATTAGTCTAAGATCTCTTCGTATGTCAATGTGTTTTTACTCTTTGATACGCGAATAGTTATAAATGTCGGAACGATACCTTTGCCATTCGGATGGTACATGGAATAAATATAGGAATCTTTGTCGTGATAATTAGCGCGTAGTGTGTCACCTTCATATCTGTCTACTGCAGTGGTATGAACTTCTATTCTTTCATCCATTTTGTCACTCCAGCTTCGTTGATCAATAAAAGATTGTTTGTCTTTTTCGGAGATAGATAGTTCAAATTGATGTGTGTAATCTCTTAAGCCGCCACTTTGATTGGAAATAATTTTAAAATCATCTTTTAGCGTGATATGGTGTTCGCTGAGTAGTTTTCTTGCATCAGATTTAGAGAATAATAGATCATCAAATAGCAAGTATAGCGTGAATATAAGAAAAGGCAAGATTAAAATAATCGAGACGATAGTTCCCAACTTTTTACGGCCAGACTTTTTTAGGATCCAGTACGTGAAATAGATGAATAGGCCTGGGATGCCAAACCATATCAAAAAAATCAGCGTGTATAGTGTATACATTTGTTAATAGTTATAATCCTAAAGCTCCTAATCCACGAATAATGTCTAAATAGATTTGCGGTATATCCACATCCCCAATATTTTTACGGATGACATCGGTAATACCAGCATGTGAGATACCCTGAGAAGCATGAATATGTTTAAAGTTTGCTCCCCAAACTGCACTTTCTAATGGGACCATCCCATCATTTTCACCTACCAGTCGCCTCAGGTATTTAAAACTCAAAGCATAGAACAAATCATCTTGTGGCTTAGTCATTGTCGAAGCAAAGCTCTGATAAAATACATTGTCCATATTGGGGTTGAGCTGGTTGAAAACACGCATTTCTTTTACACTGAGATCTCGAATTAGTTCGATTGGTGCGGGAGATTGCCCTCCAAATAAGAAAGAAAGACGTTGGATCAGTTTTTTTGTAACAGAATCTCTGGATAGATGTTTTTCCATTAGATAGTCTGCTATTGGTGTTCCTAAGTGTGGTGTGGATATTGTGCTTAAGGAGGCTACCATTTGATGTCCCTTTAGCGTTGAAATAAAATAGCGGGCGTCGATCCCTCCTTTAGAATGCGCGATGAGATTAAATTTAGTGGCACCTGTTTTTTCTGCAAGATCTGACAGATTTCTTTTCAGCATCTGTGCATTGTTAGCCACGCTGCCCCAACCATCGGTCTTGCCATAAAAAAATGAGATATTGTTTTTTTTGAAAGTCTTGGGGATCCTGCCCCAAAATAAACTGTTATCCCCAGCAGCCGTGCCGTGGATCAATATGATGGGATATCTTAATGTAAAGGCAGTCATTGAGTTTTTTTATACATCTTCATCCATCCAATAGGTTTTGCAAATCAGCTTTATCTTGCTATTTTTTGATCTGGATTGATTATATGAACAGGTTCTATAATTAAGCTATTCGACTCATTTTCATTAAAAGGCTAGTCTATTGTCAGGTCCGCCAATAAGTCCCGTCGACATATTCGAGCAAATCTACCAGTCCCTGAGGGATTGCCGGAAATGCTTCCTGGAGTTTCGCTAGATCTATTTTGCTTGCACCATGTTTAATCCGTTCAAAATGATCCCAGGTTTCTTCACCACCATTACTATAGTATGCTTTCTTTAAACCAGATAAATAATTGTCTACTATTTTCATTTGCTTTTCTTCTTGTTTGTGAATTTAGTCAAACTTGATGATAGAATAAAAGTAAATTGTAGTGTATTTCCTTTTCTGTCTGCTTTTTATAACGAACCTAAAATTTTAAAATCTCGGAGGAAAGCGAGAAAAAGATTGTTGTGGAAAGTTAAAAATGTTTTGTTAATAATTCATTAAATGGTTAATTTAATGAAAATTTTCAATTATGAAATCTAATCGCCTATTTATTTTCCTTGTTGTTTTTCTAACAACGGTAGCTACTCCTGTGTTTAGTCAACAAAATTTTAACTTTTCATTTGATCAACCGATTATAAATCCCTGGTTCAAGGTTGGGGATACGACGGCTTTTAAGAGTGGTATAGATCACGATACGTATTATAGTGCAAAAGGAGCACTTCGGATTGAAAGTATAAAGAAGAACAGCGCTTTCGGAGGGATTATGATGTGGTTACCATCAAATTTAAAGGGGGATTCCACTGAAGTGTCTGCGATGATCAAGCGTGAGAATATCATCGCAGGGTCTTATGCGTCGATGATGCTACGGATCGATCCCAAAGTCTTTTTCGACAATATGGCTAACCGCCAAATGAATGGGACAAAAAACTGGGAAAATATTAAGCTGAAAACTAAATTGGTGCCAAACCAGACCGAAGGGATATCCATTGCATTTTTTCTTTCTGGGGAAGGTAAGATGTGGGTTGATGATGTGCTCATTACTGTAGATGGTAAGGATATTACCAAAGAAGTAGGAATGTTTGTGCCATTTGCGAAAGGGATCAGTGAACCTGCAAGTTCGGGGATTTCTGATTTTAATACTACGCCCAAGATTGATCAACGCTTAGTGGATTTAGGGAGAATATGGGGTTTCCTGAAATATAGACATCCCGCTGTGGCGCAAGGAAAATATGATTGGGATCAGCAGTTGTTTAAGTCCATTGACGCTATTATTAGAGCAAAGGATAATAAATCTGTTGAGGCTCATTATGCGATGCTCTTAGACAGTCTCGGTGCCACGGCCAACTATGCCAAGCCACAGCTTGAAAATGTGGTTCATGAAGTAGATTATAGCTGGATTGATGGTCTCTCTTTTAACAATGATATCAAGAATAAATTAAGACGTATTCGCTACAGTAATTTTGATCAACATCATTATTTTGGTTTTGCTGGAGGTGCTGGCAATGTTCTTTTCAAGAATGAAAAAAAATATGAAAATGTATTTTCTGCAGATGCGGGGTTTCGTTTATTGGCGCTCTTTCGCTTTTGGAATATGATCGAATATTTTTCCCCCTATAAACATCTGACGGATCCGAAATGGGATGCTGTTTTAAAGACCGCTGTGCCCGAAATGATCCTGAGTCGGGATGATCGTTCTTATGGCCTTTCACTTCTCAAGATGGTATCCCAGGTAAAAGATGCACATACCGGACTCTGGAGCATGCCCAAAGGACTGATAAATTATTATGGCAAGTACCGTATGCCGGTGGAGATCCGAATGATAGAAGGAAAAGCTGTGGTAACTAAAGTTTTTGATAGTGAGAAATCCGGAGATAAACTTAGCATAGGAGATGTGCTCATCAGTAAGGAACATAAAAAGATTGAAGAAATCAGAGATTCGCTTTGGGCTTATATGAGTACACCGAATGAAGCTGTAGCCAACCGTGATCTGGCGCGAAAGCTTGTGACAAGCAATAGCGAGATTGTGCCCTGTGAGTTAGTGCGTGATGGCCGGCCGATTAAAGTAGATATTGCTGCGATACCCTCTAGCCAAATTAAACCTGCTTCAAGAGATACCGTGCCTTTTAAGATGCTGGACAATAATATTTTGTATATCAATCACAGTTTACTGCGTGCTAAGATGATCACAGAAAATATGGCAAACTGGAGCAAGGTAAAAGGTATTGTGATTGATGACCGCAATTATCCCGGTGATTTTTTAGTATTCAAGCTTACACCCTTGTTGTTGACCAAGCCTACTGATTTCGTTCGTTTTAGCAGTACGAGCCTTCAATATCCCGGCACTTTTGTAATGAGCAGCCCATTACAAGTTGGGGAGAATACCAATGATTGCTATCAGGGGAAAGTGGCTATTCTGGTCAATGAAGATACCCAGAGTTCTGCGGAATATCATGTGATGGCTTATCAGGCAGCTTCCAATGTCAAGGTTTTCGGATCACCGACAGCGGGTGCTGATGGCAATGTCAGTTCCATAGAGTTACCGGGCAATCAGCGGACAATGCTTTCCGGACTGGGGATATATTATCCCGATCAACGTGAAACCCAGCGTGTAGGTATTAAAATTGATGAGATTGTCAAACCGAGTATCAAGGGGATTCGCGAAGGTAGGGATGAGGTAATGGAAAAAGCATTGGAGTATCTAAGTCAATAGATTAGCCCTTCCATAGGATGGTTGTTATTGAGGTATTATACATTTAAAGTCAGACATGCTAAAGGAAATTATTTTTTAATTTATTTACTAAAATATTTAGTATATTGTTTGTTTTTTTGCTATCTTTGTATTGCTCACTTACAGAAGTAATACCAATAAAATAAACAATTATGTTGTCCGATCAAACTTTAGTATCCGATATAAAGGCAATTATTGCGCAGTCCAAAGATAATGCGATTCGTGCTGTCGATCATCAGCGCACATTGATGTACTGGCATATTGGCCAACGTATTTTTGAACAGGAGCAGGAAGGTAAGGATAGAGCGGATTATGGGAAATACATCATAAAATATCTTTCAGCAGAATTACAGCCTGAGTTTGGTAGTGGTTTTTCGTATAGACAGCTAAATTGGTACCGCCAATTTTATCGCACATTTCCAATTGTGTCTACACTGTGGACGCAATTGAGTTGGAGCCAGTATAAGCTGCTTTTAAGTCTTAATAGCGAGGAACAGCGGGAGTTTTATATTGCCGAAACCATAAAGAATAATTGGACAGTCAGACAGCTTGAGCGGCAGATTAATACTAATTTATACGAACGCCTGTTGCTTAGCAACGATAAGGAAAGTGTGTTGGCTGTAGCAAAAAAGGAAAAGATGCCTTCTGATGCGAAGGAGATTATCAAAGATCCAATGGTACTGGAATTTTTGGGTTTGAAACGCGAAAGCGCTTACTATGAGAAAGATCTTGAGGGGGCCATTATTGCCCATCTTCAAGAGTTCTTACTCGAATTAGGAAATGGCTTCTCATTCGTCGCTAGACAAAAACGGATCCATATCGAGGGCGATGAATTTTTCGTTGACCTGGTCTTTTACAACCGTCTGCTGCAAAGTTTTGTGATCATTGAAATTAAAACCCATAAATTAACGCATCAGGACATCGGTCAATTGCAGATGTATGTCAATTACTATGATCGTATAGAAAAACTTCCCCATGAGCATCCGACAGTTGGCATCTTACTTTGTGCCAGTAAAAACGATGCGGTCGTCAAATTTACCCTTCCGGAAGACCAAAAGCAGATTGTCGCCAGTCAATATGAGCTTTATTTACCAACAGAGCAACAGTTGCTGGATGAGGTAAATAAAGAGTTGGATAGTTTTGTAGGTAAAGGTGACGCTGAGTAGATTTTTCAAGCGTCTATACGGCGCCATTTAAAGATATTTTAAATGCGTCAAACGGGGTTAATTTATCAGTATTGGGGGATGAAATGACAGTGGTTCCGCTTTTTTCATTTTTATTTTTCTAACATAGATTATTTTGTACATTTGTATCGAATAAAATCGAAATTGAAATGGCAGAAACTGTACAACCAAGAGGTCCAAAGACAACTGATAATAATGCGAACCAAACTCATTACTACAAAACATTGGTAGTAGCGATCGCTTTAGGTTTAATAGGTACATTTATCCGTTTTGTACCGGATGTATGTGCGGCAATGGGTCAACAAACTTTTTTGTTTTCCGCGATAGCTAACATCTCTATGATCGTAGGTGCACTTATCGCATTCAAAACCGTTTTCGGAATTTTGGGATTTGGAAAAAACCGTGACTAATTAAAAGTCAACTAAGATATTTGAAAGCCCCAGTTTACTGGGGCTTTTTTATTTTAATCCTTTTTTCGAACTCAGTTCATCGTTGACGATCCCGTCCGTTATGCTTCCATGATCTACAAGGTACAAAAAAAGGCCTCACAACGGTGAAGCCTTTTTTTGTATGATTATCGCAGACTATGCGAAAAGAGACCAAGTAGACCAAGGAATACGAGCAAGAATTAAAATCAAACCGATGATATAGAAAATAACAACCGTTTGGTTTGCTTTTTTTGCATTTTCAATCTTTTTAGCTTTAGAGTAACCAATTGTGATCAATACAATGGCAATGATCATTGTCAAAGGGTGTTCAATGATTTTAAAACGTAATGTCGGATCTTTCATTACGGCGCCAGAGATCATTGATGGGTACTTTAAATAAAAGAATAAAATCAATCCCACCAATAATTGAATATGCGATGCGATAAAACCCAATAAAGCAATTTTACGGTTGTACGGTTTGTTGCCTAAATAGTTTGATAGGGTGATCACGATCGATATCACCAGGGCTAGCAATAATACAATTGCTATAGTCGAGTGTAAGTGTAACATAAAAGCTCTCTTTAATTGTTTCCTAAGTTAGCAAAGATAAAAATATAATGAATGTATTTGTCAAAAATCATTGTTCTAGCAGAAATACCTCCGCTATTGGATTGAATAGGTACATGCGTTTGCTGGTCAATTCCATGCACTTATAGCGTTTTCTTATCTTTTCAATGCGTTGAAATGAACGACCATTTTTTAATTTAAAGAAATGGCCATCCTCCAAAGATTCCACCGTAAGGGCACTGGTTTTGACGGTATCGTATGATTTTAAGGTGCGAAACAGGTGAAGGTCCGTGCAGCTCGAAGCCGCGGGGTTTTCCATGTAGCGATGAATGGCACTGCTAATATCGATTGGAAAAATATTCAATTTAAGGAAGGGCTCCATCAGTTCCTTGAAATTATTTTTCCACTCTGTACCATGTGGCTTGACACGATGCTGATGTTTATTCCAGGTTTGTAAATGGGCAAATTCATGGATCGTCGTAATCAGAAACGAATACGAATTTAAGTCGTGGTTGACCGAGATACGGTGTGGGCTCCCTTTGAATGGGGCACGGTAATCCCCCAGCTTGGTACTCCTTGAACGAGAGATCTTAAATAAGCAGCGGGTATGATTAATCCAGTTGGATATAATCGGCGCAGCTTCCTCGGGCATGTATTTTTTAAGCGTAGCACTATAATCTTGCATGCCATAAAAATAGGGATTTATTCATGTCAATAGTGCTAAATGAGAACATTCTTTTGTCAAAAATAAAAGCAGTTTACTAAAAATAGTAGTTTTTAATTTGGAAAAATGATATTATTTTTAGTATTTAGTACCTGAGAATATTAAAAGTGGGCATGTTATTAAAGCAGAGTAGCTGTTTTTTTAAATAAAATATATTGAAATCGCCTGAGTTTTAGGTAAATTACCTACAGAAAGGTTCATGAAACATAGGATCCGATTGAGGAACGGTATTTCCTCTAAACTGTAATAAGACCTTCAAGAATATGCTAGATACCTTACATATTAGAAATTATGCGCTCATCAACGAATTGGAAATCCAATTTGATAAAGGTTTAAATATGATTACCGGTGAAACCGGTGCTGGTAAATCTATTATCATGGGAGCGTTATCGTTGATCTTAGGAAATAGAGCAGAGGGCAAGCATTTTTTCGACCCAACCAAGAAATGTGTGATTGAAGGGGAATTTAAAATTGGTCCTTACCAGCTACTTCGTTTTTTTGAGGAAAATGATCTCGATTACGCGGACCACACGATTATTCGAAGAGAGATATCTCCCGATGGTAAATCCCGGGCATTTATTAATGATTCTCCCGTCACCCTTGCTATCCTTAAAGCTTTAGGCGAGCAGTTGATTGATGTGCATTCTCAACATGCAACATTGCAGATTAATACAGAAGATTTTCAGTTTTTGGTAGTGGATAGTGTAGCAGGCTCTTTCGGACTGAAGCAAAGCTATCGAGAGAGCTTCTTCGCTTATAAGAAAGCAAAAAAAGAACTCGAAGAATTTAAAGATCTTGTAAAAAAGGCTGCAATAGAACAGGATTATTTTCAGTTTCAATTTGATGAACTTGACGCCGCCCGATTGGTAGCAGATGAACAGGGACAACTCGAAGTACAACAGCGGCAGTTGGAAAATGCAGAAGATATCAAGCGTGCACTAACTGGGGCATCACATCTTTTGGAAAACGAAGATACAGCAGTTTTAAGCCGTTTAAAAGAGACGATGAGCCAGGTGGAAGGCATTGCCTCATTTCTGCCTGAGGCTGCAGATTTGGCTGCACGATTGAAGAGCACATGGATTGAGCTGAAGGATGTCGCAGCAGAGCTGAGCTCTCTTGAGGAGGATACCCAAATCGACGAAGGTACTTTATTGGAAATCAATGAGCGCTTGAGCTTATTGTATTCCTTACAGAAAAAACATCATGTGGACTCCGTTGAGGAGCTGATCAAATTACGTGATGATCTTGAATCCAAACTGTTTGCTATAAATTCTTCGGATGAGCAATTGGAGCGATTGGAAAAAGAGGTTGTGGCTAAATTAGCCATTGCCCAAAAAAATGCAAAGGAACTATCAGCAGCCAGAAGAAAGGTACTGGAGATGATCGCAAAGGATGTGCAGGCGACCTTGTCAAATGTAGGTATGCCGAATGCACGACTTCAAATTAATCTAGAACCATTGAAGGAAGGGGATATGCGGGAATCGGGGATGGATTCAATACAGTTTTTATTTTCGGCCAATAAAGGACAGGCATTGCAATCCATTCATAAGGTTGCATCCGGAGGAGAGCTTTCTCGTGTTATGTTGGCCATTAAATCCTTAGTTGCTAAAACTTCCGCATTACCTACTATTATTTTTGATGAGATCGATACAGGAATCTCTGGAGAGGTTGCGCTACGCGTAGGAGAGGTGATGGAAAGTCTTGCTGAGAATATGCAGGTTATTGCTATTTCCCATTTGCCCCAAATTGCAGCTAAAGGTGCTGCGCATTATAAGGTATATAAGGAAGACAAAGCCAACCGAACCATATCTAACATTGTTCGTTTAGATCAAGAGGGGAGAGTCAAGGAAATTGCTCAGATGCTTAGTGGCGCTAATCCAACAGATGCGGCACTTGAACACGCAGAGTTATTGTTGAAAAAATCTCTTAAACCCTGAAAATAGCTCGGGATTTGTATTAGTATAATCTATCATTAGTAACGAAGAAATAGGGAATTTCTAAATTTTTAAAGGAATTCCCTATTTCTTCGTTATTTTAAAATGTCTTGACCGGCATCACGGAGATAGTAAAATAAGCATTACTATATGAGTTTAATACATACGTATCAGCTCCGAATCTATCTTTGGTCGTTTTAAGAATAGGATCACCAAAATTTACTAAAATACTACCTAAATTATCTTCTCCTAAAGTTCTTCTGGTAGATATTTCTCTCGAGAAAGTTTCTTTATTTGAGTGACCAAAATTAAATCCGATTTTGAAGATGGAAAAATTTGTTCCAAAATTAGTCGCAAATTCATTAGTTACAGTCTCTTTTTCAAAAATTTCCTCCTGAGTATCAACTTCTGCTAAAGAGATTTTCCAAATTGGCGCATTAGATTTGATATTCCAATTTATGATTGGGATATTAAGATTTACCATCGTACGACGATCTCCCGGAGCACTCTCTACGGATGTGTATACTATCAATAGTTGAGGATTTTTTCCGTTTGTCGTGCGAGTAGTATAATTATATTGTACTCTAAAAAGATCTTTAGGTGCTAGTGGTAGGAAATATTGATAAGTTGCACCAATACCTTCTTTATTATTGATTAAAAAGTCAAATCTAAATTCAAATTTTCCATCTGTCCACATATTCTTTTGAATAAGATCAATGATAGTGGATCTCGTATAATTGTCTGGCAGATTTATTATCGGATTTTTATTTGGGTTGGGTTTGGGGTCTTCGGCTTGATCGCTAATTTTATAAAAAGCATCTGTCGATAATCCTAATGCTACCACAGATTCTACCATGTTAGATTGTAATGGGCCAACGGTATCAGTTTGTGTCAATTTATAATAAACATGGTCTCGCTGCCATTTATCTACCTCTGTACCAAAAATATTATATGCATCTATAACCGATTGTTCTATCGGTAATGGATTAGTTAATACAGCTTCATTTGAACTTGTTATTCTTGATGAAGTTGAAGCTTTTATTCGGTTTGTCGCTAAAATAGCTTTAGCATTCTTTAGATTATCAAATATAGGGGATATAAATTCGAAATCCGGAGAAGCAAGCAAACTTTTAGCTGAAGCTTTCGAATTGGATTTTACCTTAATTCTTTCGTTTCCTTTAATAACTAAAACCGGAAAACCTGGTATTTCATTACTTTTTAACGAAAGAACCTTGTCCCCGTCACTATAAATAGGTATTTTTTTATCACTTCCCATAATATTAGTTGCCACAAGAGGTATCTGCGAAGCACTCTTCCATGTTTCTGGAGAAAACTTACTAGGTTCTATTGTAGGAACAAAAATTGTCAATAGCGGCGCTGCGCGCTCAATTTCATCAAGCTGGTTTGGTGAAGACTCATACTTTTTTAGAATATCTTTGAATGTTGAATCATTTGTAATTTTTTCATCTTTTATAAATTGATAAAATACATCATGGTCATAATCTATTTCAAAAAGAGCATTTTGCCGTATAAAATTCCTTATATCAGGATTTTCTTTTACTGCTTTTGAAAGAATTATCGCGAATTGATCATAATAATTTATTTCTGCTTTATCATTCAATTTAGATGTAACTTCTGCGGAATTTATATCCTTTTTACAACTCCAAAATAAAAGTGAGAAAAGGATAGAGAATATTAAGTTTAATTTCTTCATTTCTTTTTTTATATCGTAATACAATAATAAAATATCTTTGTTTTTTTTATTTTAAAAATACTTGTTTTTTTTTATTATTTTATTCTTTAAAAGAAATACTACACATTTGTGTATTTTGTTTTTGAAATTAGTTTGTTAATTATTTAAATATGATAAAAATACTGGTTAAATAATTTGGAGCAGATATATTGAGAAAATGATTTAGATTTGTTGATGGGATTAGACCTAAAAGAAATTACAGTTGGTACGTACAATAAAAAAAGTGAGNNCTCACTTTTTTTATTGTACGTAATCTGTATCTGTTAAAACGATCTTTACAATTATATTTTGAGTAGGAAAATTAACTGAAAAATCGTTGGTAGGATCCTCACCGATGATTGATACTTCACCCACTTTATAGTCTACATGAAAACTAACCGGATTAATTTCCTTGCCGTCATCAAATGCAAAAGATGCTGGTAGAATTTTGTATGAAGCTTCATTGTTTAAACTCATGTGGACAGAAACGTCCCCTTGCTTTATATAGTAATCAGTAAGTTCAGGTAGATTTACCTTATGAATTATTCTTTTGTTGTTGTCGGATGTCCATTCATTCGGTTTTACTGTATAAATAAATGATCGACCAGGTAAATAGTTCGACACGTATTCTTTCTTACAAGAAGAAAATGAAACCAAGGCTGCGGTTCCAATTAATGCTGCTAATAAAAGTCTTTTCATATTGTTCGTGTTATTTGTGACAATTTTATTATAGGACGATAAAATAGTGCGAAAGTTTAACGCCAACTTTCTTTACAACAAAAAATGCACCATAAAGGTGCATTTTATTGAAATTATTTTTGATACAGCTAAAGCTTACTTCTCAGCGGTGTCTTTCGAAGACTTCGAATCTGAGCTAGAAACCTCAATATCTTTGGTTTCCGGATTAATGCTCACGGTCAAAACTGAACCAGTTTGCACATTTCCTTTGAGGATTTCTTCTGCAATAGGATCTTCGAGATATTTCTGGATTGCTCGTTTTAATGGACGTGCACCAAAATTACTGTCATAACCTTTGTCCGCAATGAAATCTTTTGCCTCATCTGTCAAATTGATCGTATAACCCAAATCAGCGATACGTTTGAACAATGACCTCAACTCAATATCAATGATTTTGAAGATATTCTCTTTTGTCAATGAATTGAACACAATCACATCATCAATACGGTTCAAAAATTCTGGAGCAAAGGCTCTTTTCAAAGCGGTTTCGATAACTCCACGTGAATGCGCATCAGATTGTTGTGATTTTGCCGCAGTGGTGAAACCAACACCCTGACCAAATTCCTTCAATTGGCGTGCACCAATATTTGAAGTCATAATGATTATGGTATTTCTGAAATCTACTTTACGGCCCAAACTATCTGTCAATTGGCCTTCGTCCAACACCTGTAACATGAGGTTAAACACATCTGGGTGAGCTTTCTCAATCTCATCCAATAAGACAACCGCATAAGGTTTACGACGTACTTTTTCAGTCAATTGACCACCTTCTTCATAACCAACATATCCTGGAGGCGCTCCAACAAGGCGAGATACCGCAAATTTCTCCATGTATTCGCTCATGTCAATTTGGATCAGTGCATCTTCTGTATCAAACATAAATCGTGCTAATTCTTTAGCTAACTCTGTTTTACCAACCCCAGTAGGACCTAAGAAGATAAATGACCCGATTGGTTTTTTAGGATCCTTCAAGCCCGCACGGGTACGTTGAATAGCTTTCACCAATTTACCTACAGCGTCATCTTGACCAATGATTCTTCCCTTCATCAACTCAGCCATATTCAACAGCTTTTGACTGTCTGTCTGACTAACACGTTGTACTGGAATACCTGTCATCATGGCCACTACTTCAGCAACATTTTCTTCTGAAACAGTATAGCGTTTAGACTTCGTCTCTTCTTCCCAAGCGATTTTTTCTTTCTCGAGCTCCTCGATCAATTTTTTCTCCGTATCACGCAATTTGGCAGCCTCTTCGTATTTTTGACTACGAACGACTTTGTTCTTTTCCAATTTGACCTCTTCAATTTTATTCTCAATGTCAATAATGGACTGCGGTACATGAATATTGTTTAAGTGCACGCGAGAGCCTGCCTCATCCAAAGCATCAATAGCCTTATCTGGTAAGAACCTGTCTGTAATGTAACGTGTTGTTAACGACACACAGGCTTCAATCGCTTCTGGAGTGTAGGTCACGTTGTGGTGATCCTCATATTTCTCTTTGATACGATTCAATATTTCAACTGTTTCGTCATGTGTAGCCGGTTCAATCGTTACACGTTGGAAACGACGGTCCAAAGCACCATCTTTTTCAATGTATTGACGATATTCGTCCAATGTTGTTGCACCAATACATTGGATTTCTCCTCTTGCCAAGGCTGGTTTGAACATATTGGAAGCATCTAACGATCCTGAAGCGCCACCTGCACCAACGATGGTGTGAATCTCATCGATAAATAAGATGACATCCGGTGATTTCTCCAGTTCATTCATAACCGCTTTCATACGTTCTTCAAATTGACCGCGATATTTCGTCCCGGCAACCAATGAAGCTAGATCCAATGTAACTACACGCTTATTGAAGAGTACACGCGATACCTTGCGTTGGACAATGCGAAGCGCAAGTCCCTCCGCAATAGCTGATTTACCAACTCCCGGTTCACCGATTAACAACGGATTGTTCTTCTTGCGTCGGGATAAAATTTGAGACACACGCTCAATCTCTTTTTCGCGACCTACAATAGGATCCAATTTACCCTCTTCGGCAGCTTTGGTCAAATCACGGCCAAAGTTGTCCAATACTGGAGTTTTGGATTTAATATCCGAAACTTTTTTAGGTTGGATATATTGATCATCCTCTGCAAAATCATCATCGCCGGTAGGAGAGCCCGGAGCTTCGTCCTTGATCGTCGTTCTATTTTGCTCAACTTCAGATTTGAAGATGTCGTAAGTCACATTGTATTGTTGTAAAATCTGAGAAGCAATATTATCTTCATCCCGTAAGATAGCCAATAATAGATGCTCCGTTCCGATGATATCCGATTTGAATATTTTAGCTTCCAAATAAGTGATCTTCAAAACTTTTTCAGCCTGTTTTGTTAATGGCATATTGCCAATAGGAGCGCGTGAAACCGATGCCCCCTTCACTGCGTCCTCCACAGATTGACGTAGTGCTGTCGTGTCAATGCCTATGTTTTTAAGGATCTTTATCGCCATACCATCGCCTTCACGAATTAATCCGAGCAATAAATGCTCCGTTCCTATATAATCGTGACGCAATCTCAAAGCTTCCTCTCTACTGTACGATATGACATCCTTTACGCGCGGTGAAAATTTTGCTTCCATTGAATACCTTTCTGTTTTATATTAAGGATATATAAATGTAGTAAATTCTGCATTTCAAACCTTAAAATTATTTTAAATAATGTCATCAACAATTAAGCCATGACCGTTATACGTCCAAAATGTCAGTATAAAAGATTACATTTGTATGTTAATATAATAAGAGTTTTCGAATTTTTTTAAATTTTATGTCAGACGAGAAGATCATTTTTTCGATGGCGGGTGTCAACAAAATCTATCCGCCTCAAAAACAAGTGTTAAAAAATATCTATTTATCTTTTTTCTATGGCGCGAAGATCGGTGTGATCGGTTTAAACGGATCAGGTAAATCTTCCCTATTAAAAATTATCGCTGGATTGGATAAATCCTACCAAGGCGAGGTGGTGTTCTCCCCAGGTTACTCTGTGGGTTATTTAGCACAAGAACCTCAATTGGATCTTGAAAAGACTGTTCTTGAAGTCGTTCAGGAAGGTGTCGCTGAAATTACAGCCATCTTACAGGAATACGAAGAAATCAACGAAAAATTTGGCTTGCCAGAGGTCTATGAAAATGCCGATGAGATGGACAAATTGTTGGCTAGACAAGGGGAACTTCAGGATATCATTGATGCCACTAACGCTTGGGAAATCGATTCGAAATTGGAAAGAGCAATGGATGCTTTACGTTGCCCCGAACCAGACGCGAAGATTGTCAATTTGTCAGGTGGTGAGCGCAGACGTGTAGCATTATGTCGCTTATTGTTGCAGGAACCTGATGTATTACTCCTGGATGAGCCGACCAACCACTTGGACGCCGAGTCGATTGATTGGTTAGAACAACATTTAAAACAATATAAAGGAACGGTCATTGCCGTTACCCACGACCGTTATTTCTTGGATAATGTAGCCGGATGGATTCTTGAATTGGATCGTGGTGAGGGTATTCCTTGGAAAGGAAATTATTCTTCTTGGTTAGATCAAAAAGCAAAACGCTTGGCACAGGAAGAAAAACAGGAAACCAAACGTCAAAAAACCTTGGAACGTGAGCTGGAATGGGTGCGTATGGCACCGAAAGCACGCCACGCCAAATCGAAAGCTCGTTTGCATAACTATGAAAAATTAGCTTCTGAGGAAACGAAAGAACGCGAAGAAAAATTGGAATTGTTTATTCCTCCGGGACCACGTTTAGGTAATTCGGTCATTGAGGCAACGAATATTTCCAAAGCGTATGGCGATCGTATCTTGTTTGAAAATTTGAGTTTCATGTTGCCGCCTGCGGGTATCGTAGGGATTATTGGACCCAACGGTGCAGGTAAAACAACCTTATTCCGTCTGATTACAGGTCAGGAAACACCTGACACGGGTTCTTTCAAGGTCGGAGAAACAGTAAAATTGGGTTACGTAGACCAAATGCACCACGACCTCGATCCTGAAAAATCGGTTTGGGAAAATATTACGGGTGGCAGCGACAATATGATGCTGGGTAACCGCTCGGTAAACTCAAGAGCTTACGTTTCCAAATTTAATTTTAACGGTGCTGATCAACAAAAGAAAGTAGGTGTACTTTCCGGTGGAGAACGTAACCGTGTTCACTTGGCTATTACACTCAAAGAAGGCTCAAATGTGCTCTTACTCGATGAGCCGACCAATGATATTGATGTAAATACCTTACGGGCACTGGAAGAAGGCTTGGAGAATTTCGGCGGTTGTGCCGTTGTGATCTCCCACGATAGATGGTTCCTGGATCGTATCTGTACACATATCCTTGCTTTTGAAGGGGATTCACAGGTTTATTTCTTTGAAGGTAACTACACTGAATATGAAGAAAACCGTAAAAAACGTGTTGGTGACGTGACACCGCACCGTATTAAATACAAGAAACTGGTAAAATAAGCAACGATCATGGACGGTGGAAGGCTTTTATCTGCTATAATAGATCACGCTATTGATGGAATAATTACCATAGACAACAGGGGGAATGTGGAAAGCATTAACCCTGCTGCCTTGGAATTGTTCGGTTATCAGGCTGAAGAAGTGATCGGACACAATATCTCCATGTTAATGCCTGAACCTGATCGTGGTAATCACGATGGTTATCTGCATAATTACCAAACCACAGGCCACAAGAAAATTATCGGAATCGGTCGTGAAGTGATGGGCTTAAAGAAAAATGGAGAAACATTTCCATTCCGCTTGGCAGTCAGTGAGGTTTGGTTAAAAGATAAGAATATCTTTACCGGCTTTATTCACGATTTATCGCGTGAGAAAGCTGCCGAGGATATGCTCAAGCAACATGCAACCGAACTTGAACATAAAGTCAGTGAGCGTACACGCGACCTGATCTCTCTGGTATCTGAACTTGAAAAAGCTAAAGCAGAAGTCTCAAAGTCTTTGGAAAAAGAAATTGAACTTAACCAGCTGAAATCACGGTTTGTGTCCATGGCCTCGCATGAGTTCCGGACACCTTTAAGCTCGGTTCAGCTTTCGGCTTCTCTGATTGAAAAGTATTCCGAACGACCGGATGATAAGGCTAATATCATTAAACACACCAATAAAATTAAAAGTGCAGTTCAATTGCTCACAAGTATCCTGAACGACTTTCTGTCACTTGAAAAATTGGAAGCGGGTATTGTTGTGATGAATAAGCAATACATCAATCTCGTTGAGCTGGCAGAAGAGATCACCGAAGAAATGCAATTGATCTGTAAGAAAAATCAGCATATTGTATACCAACATACCGGAGAAATTGGGCATTTCACCCTAGATCCAAATTTGTTGAAAAATGCTTTGGTCAACTTAATCTCCAACGCGATCAAATATTCCGGAGAAGATACCTTGATCGAATTCACAACCTGTATCGACGACGAAGGCTGCTTAATATCCGTGAAAGACAATGGTATTGGTATACCCGAGGAAGATCAGGTACATTTGTTTGAGCCTTTTTTTAGAGCACATAATACAGGTAATATCCCTGGTACAGGATTAGGTTTGAATATTGTAAAACGATACATCGAATTGATGGCGGGGCAGATGGAATTTGAATCGGAAGTACACAAAGGAACTTCATTCAGAGTAAGCTTTAAATAAAGGTGAACTTGCAGATTCGCATAACTGAATAAATAATTGCAGATGAGAAATAAAAAGACAATTCTAATTATTGAAGATAATATTGATATCCGAGAGGGGACTACCGAAATATTGGAGTTGACAGGAAGGTATGATGTCATTACTGCCGAAAATGGACGTGTTGGCGTCGACCTGGCGACAAGACATATACCTGATCTGATTCTCTGTGATATCATGATGCCTGAATTGGATGGTTACGGAGTCTTATTTATGTTAAGCAAAATTGAGAGTACTGCTAAAATTCCGTTCATTTTTCTGACTGCCAAAGCGGAACGCGCAGATATGCGCAAAGCGATGGAAATGGGGGCGGATGATTATTTGACGAAACCTTTTGATGATGTTGAATTGATGAATGCAATAGATGTTCGCCTCAAAAGACATGAGCAGCTTGCAGCAGATATTCCTCAGGAAGAAGATTTGAGTTTGAGCGCCGAAGAGCAGGTATTGTTGCTAAAAGAGCTAATTGCCAATTCACGGGTGAAAACAGTGAAGAAAAAACAGTCTATTTATGAAAAAGATGATTCGCCAACGTACGTCTATTTTGTGAAATCTGGTCAGGTGCGCAGCTTTAAGTCCTATAAAGATGGACGTGAGCTGTCTACAGGTATTTTTATTGAAGGCAATTACTTTGGTTATGCTTCGATTTTGTTGAATGATAATTATGAAGACTACGCCGAAGCTGTTGAACAAAGTGAAATTGTGTTGATTCCAAAGGACAGTTTTTTGGAGCTGTTATGGAAAAAACCTGCAATAGCCAGTAAATTTATTAAGCTCCTTTCTGTCGACTTACGTGAAAAAGAAGAGCAATTGCTGGGTTTTGCCTATCATTCTGTCCGTAAGCGTGTCGCCAATGCCTTGATTAGCGTTGCTGAAAAAAGTGGAGTTAATATCAATGAGGCTGATGCATGCTCAATTGATGTGACACGAGACGGCCTAGCTTCAATTGCAGGGACAGCCAATGAAACTGTTTCCCGTATGCTCTCCGACTTTAAAGAAGAAAAACTGATTTCGAAAGAAAAAGGGAAGATATACATCAATTCCATCAAGAACCTGCGGGATGTGAAGCAGTAGCGATCAGCAGCTAAGATTTAAAAATCAATTTACTAAAAAAGGCGTGTTCAGTTTTTCTGAACACGCTTTTTTTCTGATAGCCTATGTTTACTGATTTGTGTCTTTTCATTAAAGTATCAATGCGAGTTCGCTATGCCGTTTTATTGAACTAGTTTGGTTTCATTGGTTTCAATGAACGTATAGTACGCGATTATTGGCCATATAATAGCTTTCGGTTGACTTTTACAGCTGTTGATGTTAGCGAAATCATGCAAGTTTTTGTGAATTGTGATAAATATCATTTTAAGGTGTGGTGCTATATCATCTTTTTGCCCATATGCATGATTTACTTTTGTTCTTAGGATAAACCTTAATTGGTGATTGTAGAATCAGAATGAAAGTAGTAGTATATAATGTAAGGTCATTTGAAAAAGAGTTTTGGGCATTGGCAAATGCCAAACAACATGATTTGACTTTGATTTCAAATGGATTAAATGCGGAGACACAGAATTACGCGCGTGGAAAAGATGCGGTAGTTATTTCCGTGAGCGATATGTTGGACGAGAGCATGCTACTTAATTTAAAAGGGTTAGGGATCAATAAGATTATGACCCGCAGTAAGGATACTGCTCATATCGATCTGGTAAAGGCTGGAGATCTGAATATTCAGATTGCCAATGCACCATTTGAAGATCAGAGTCCAAAAGGACTGGCAGAGCAGACCGTCCGGAATCTCAACTTATGGGGATTAGAAAAATGTGTTGGTAAAGCCTGTTGTTGTCTAAACGACTGTGCTAAAAAAATAAAATAAAATGATTACATCGCAGGTTACAATGGAAGAATTGGTGCAAAAATATAATGTTGCCGCACCGCGCTATACAAGCTATCCTACTGTTCCCTTTTGGGATAATGAAGCATTTTCCCGGGCAGCTTGGACTAATCAAGTCTACCAAACTTTCCAGCAGTCGAAAGAAAAAGGTATCAGCTTATATATTCACCTTCCTTTTTGTGAAAGCCTATGTACGTATTGTGGATGCAATACGCGCATTACAAAAAACCATCGCGTTGAAGAACCTTATATTGCCTCTCTTTTGAAAGAATGGGAAATGTATGTCGCTTTATTTAAGGGAGAAAGACCGTTATTGGCAGAAATACATTTGGGTGGTGGTACTCCGACCTTTTTCCATCCGGATAATTTGAAGGTACTGATTGAGGGGATCCTTAAACACGCAGACCTGGCTCCTGATCGTTCATTCTCTTTCGAAGCTCATCCTGCTAATACAACCGTCACACATTTAGAAACCTTATTTGACTTGGGATTTCGGCGCTTGAGCCTGGGAATACAGGATTTTGATCCACTTGTGCAGTTCGTGATCAATAGGCATCAAACTTTGGAGGAAGTGGAGGAGGTTATGCTGAATGCGCGGAAAATTGGATTTGAGTCGATCAACTTCGATTTGATCTATGGATTGCCTAAGCAAACATTGGCTACGGTGGAAGATACGATCCAAAAAGCGATGCTGCTCGGTCCAGACCGGATCTCTTTCTATAGCTATGCCCACGTGCCTTGGATAAAACCCGGTCAACGGCATTATACTGAAGCAGATCTACCTCATGGCGCAGCCAAACTCGCCTTATATAACCTTGGGAAAAAAATGATTTTGGCCCACGGCTATGAAGATGTCGGTATGGATCATTTTGCGAAAAGAGAGGACGAGTTATTTGTGGCTTTTCAACAAGAAAGATTACATCGCAATTTTATGGGGTATGCCGATCGATTTAGTCCCTTGTTAATCGGTATCGGAGTCTCTTCGATCAGTGATGCCTGGGGGGCTTTTGCTCAAAATGTGAAGACCGTAGAAGAATACCATAAACTTATTGATGCAGGGGTATTGCCCGTTGTAAAAGGACATATACTCAACGAGGAGGATCTTCTTGTAAGGCGTTATATCCTCGATATGATGTGTAAAGGCAAAGTGCAGTTGCCGACAGGTGCGCCGTTGAATGAGCAGATTATCGACGAATTGTCTGAACTTGTTGCAGATGGTTTAGTCTCCATATCCGGCGATCTAATTCAATGTACTGCTATTGGACGCTCTTTTTTAAGAAATATCTGTATGGCCTTTGATCAGCGATTATTGCGTTCAAAAGCACAAAATCAATTATTTAGTCAGGCAATTTAGAACGAAGGTATGGCAGAGCTAAGGGATGAAATACAACTCGCAGAAAAATGTTTCCATTGCGGCGATAAAATTGAGGAAACGGGTTATCAGCTCGATCATCACGATTTTTGCTGTCTGGGCTGTCAGACCGTTTTCCAAGTACTGAACGATAGTGGTATGCAGCAATATTATCGCTATAATCAGCACCCGGGTAAATCGAATAAATCCAAGCAAGAAGATTTTTCTTATCTGGATGAACCACAGATTGCCGGTAAATTAGTGGATTATAAAGATGATAAGATGACCATCATCACCTTTTATATTCCGGCTATTCACTGTAGCTCTTGTATCTGGTTGCTGGAAAATTTATATAAACTCAATCCCAATGTACTGCAGTCGCGCGTGGACTTTATGAAGAAACAGGCGAGCATTACATTCAATCACAATGAGCTGCCATTGAAAGACCTGGTTTATCTTTTGGTCAATATCGGTTATGACCCTAAAATCACTTTGCAGGATGTTGTAAAGGAAGGGAATAGAAATAATCTGAATCCTTTGGTTGCAAAAATTGCTGTTGCCGGTTTCTGTTTTGGAAATTCTATGTTATTCAGTTTTCCTGATTATTTTGGAATGGGGAGTTTTGAAAAGGAATATGCCAATTTCTTTGGTTATATAAACCTTGCCTTTGGTCTCCCTGTTTTATTGTATTGTGCGTCGGATTATTTTAAATCGGCCTATCGGAGTCTGAAACAAAAGCGGTTGAATCTGGATGTTCCATTAGCCCTGGGAATCCTCGTGTTATTTTTGCGTTCCGCGTTTGAGGTGATCACACAGACAGGAGCTGGTTTTACGGATACACTCTGTAGTCTTGTATTTTTTATATTGATCGGAAAATGGGTACAACAACGTACCTATTATCATATCTCATTTGAACGGGATTACCGGAGTTATTTTCCGGTGGCTGTAACAGTATTGACCGAATCGGGGGATAAACCTGTACAATTAGCTGACGTTCATATAGGCGACCGTATCTTGGTTCGGAACAATGAAATTATACCGGCCGATGCTATGCTTTTAAAAGGTGATGCTGCGATAGATTTTAGCTTTGTAACGGGTGAATCAAGTCCGGTCAGTAAGACCTTAGGCGAAATTATCTATGCCGGCGGACGCCAGACGGGGGAAGCGATAGAACTTGAAGTGGTCAAACCGATTTCACAGTCCTATTTGACCAAATTATGGAATAATGAGAATTATAAAGATTATGACAAACATTTTCAGACTTTTGTCAACTTTATAAGTAAATATTTTACTGTTGTTTTATTGGCTATTGCACTATTGGCTGCCTTATTTTGGGCCGTTGATGGAAGTGCAAGCCGGGCTTGGGGAGCTTTTACGGCGGTATTAATTATTGCATGTCCATGTGCGTTGGCGTTAAGCTCTCCATTTACCCTTTCTGCAGCGCTAAGTATTTTTGATCGAAATAAGTTCTATGTGAAAAATACGGCTGCTATTGAGCAGATGGCGAGGATTGATACCCTGGTGTTCGATAAAACTGGCACAATATCGTCGCCTAAAGCAACCTCAATTTATTTTGAAGGTAGCCTTTCGGCAGTTGACAAGAAACTACTGAATGCGGTATGTAGAAACTCTAGCCATCCGTTGAGCCGTGAAATCGTCAAGTGGCTGAATGTCTCTTCTGCTATTTCGATACAGGATTTTAAGGAATTTCCGGGAAAGGGGATGCAGGCTAATGTAAGTGGCAAGGAAATTAAAATCGGTAGTGCTAACTTTTTGAATATCGGTAATATTAAAACAGATGGTTCTGTGGTTTTTATTCGTATAGGTGAGGAGTTAAAAGGATATTTTACCATGGAGCAATCCTGGCGGGATGGCCTTTCGGCTTTGATTGAAGATTTTAAAGTCGAATACGACCTTCATTTAATCTCAGGGGATAACGATAGACGTCTGGATGCACTCCAGTTAATTTTTCCCTCGAATGCAAGTTTGCTTTTTAATCAATCACCAATGGAAAAACTGGAAACCATTCAAAATTTTCAGGTAGCAGGAAAGCATGTCTGCATGATTGGTGATGGTCTTAATGATGCGGGGGCATTGCGTAAAGCAGATCTGGGCATCGCCGTGAGTGATGATATCAATAACTTCTCTCCCGGCTGCGATGCGATACTGGATGGGGAGTCATTTTCAAAAATGCCGGATTTCTTTGCTTTTAGCAAAGATGCGGTGAAAGTAATACACATGAGCTTTGGTATCTCTCTTTTATATAATGTAATTGGATTGAGCTTTGCCGTGCAAGGTATTATGTCGCCGTTATTTGCCGCGATTCTAATGCCAATAAGTACGGTAACGATCATCTCTTTTACAAGTCTCATGACGAGGTGGTATGCCAAACGTCGTAAACTCTAGTTGTTATGGAAATAATGTATATTTTGATCGGTTGTAGTGTTTTGTTGGCTTTGGTTTTTCTATGTGCTTTTTTCTGGGCAAATAAAACCGGTCAGCATAATGATACCTATACACCTTCTATACGGATTCTGTTTGATGATGAAACGACAGAAGAGGAAGATAAAGAAGGTGACGTAACTAAAACGTTATCGTAATTAAATCAATTACTTTTTTTTGTAATTAAGGTTATTATCAATAAAATTGGGGGTAAATACCAATTTGAAATAAAAATACATGCATAATAATCCATTTTCATTAAAAGATAAGGTAGTTGTAATTACGGGAGGTACAGGGATTTTAGGCGAAGCATTTGTTGAGGCTTTGGCCGAGGCAGAAGCCAAAGTCGCAGTACTTGGACGTAATGGACAAATCGGAGCGGAGCTTGTTCAGCAGGTAGAGTCTGTTGGTGGCGAAGCTATATTTGTTGAAGTTGACATCATGAACGAACAGGATGTCACTCGGGCGAAAGATGAAGTTTTGCAAAAGTGGGGTAGGATAGACGCTTTAGTAAACGCCGTTGGAGGCAACATTCCAGGTGCAACAATTGGTACCGATCAAGATTTATTTGCGAGCAATATTCAGGATACCATTAAAGCGATAGAGCTTAATTTGTATGGTACAATGATTCCTACGCATATTATTGGTCGCGTGATTGCTGAAAGCGGAAAAGGCGTCATCATCAATATATCTTCTCTTACAGCCAGTCGTCCTTTTACACGTGTTTTGGGCTATACTGTTGCAAAACACGGTATCGATGGGTATACAAAATGGATGGCCACCGAGCTCGCTCAGCGTTATGGCGATCAAGTTCGTGTCAATGCAATCGCTCCCGGCGTATTCTTAACCAAGCAGAACAAAAACTTATTGATCAATCCAGATGGTACGTATAGCGACCGTACCAAACGTATTCTTAACGGAACTCCCTATAACCGTTTGGGCGACCCTCGTGAGTTAAAAGGAACTTTAATCTATCTATTGAGTGATGCATCGGCCTTTGTGACAGGGGAGACGGTTTTTGTCGATGGTGGTTTTAATGCATGGTGTGGCGTTTAATTAAACTTTAAGATGAGAAAATTAGAACAAACCTGGCGTTGGTATGGTCCCAATGACCCGGTATCTTTACAAGATATCAAACAGGCTGGAGCGACTGGTATTGTTACGGCATTACATCATATTCCACACGGTGAGGTATGGCCACTTGCCGATATTCAAGAAAGAAAACGCATTATAGAAGATGCTGGTCTTACCTGGTCTGTTGTGGAAAGTGTGACAGTACACGAGGAGATTAAGACAAAAGGTGCTAGGGTCGATGAATACCTCCAGAAATATAATGAGACTTTAACCAATCTCGCACAATGCGGCATCAAAACAATTTGTTATAATTTTATGCCGGTGCTGGACTGGACACGTACACAATTGGATTTAACGATGGCGGATGGTTCAAAAGCATTGTATTTTGACTGGATTGATCTGGCACTTTTTGACATTTTTATATTGAAACGTGATGAAGCACAGACAGCGTATCCAGAGGATGTTGTTAAACGGGCGACTTTACGATTTGATGAAATTTCCGAACAGCAAAAAGAAGAATTGGCAAATGTTGTCTTAATGGGGATCCCCGGAGAGAAGAATGTGGAATTGGAAGCGTTAAAAGCGAGCATTGATACCTATAAACATATTGGGAAAGATGGTTTACGCGGTAATTTGGTTTATTTCCTTCAGGGAATTGCGGCAACTTGTGAGGATAACGGTATATGTATGACTATTCATCCCGATGATCCACCGTATCCTATTTTAGGTTTGCCCCGCATCGCCAGTAATGGTGCGGATTTCGATTATTTTTTAAATGCGGTTCCACAACGATTTAATGGTGTCTGCTTTTGTACAGGATCCTTGGGGGCCAGTCAGAAAAACGATCTGCCGGCTATCTTAGAAAATATTAAAGGGCGGGTAAACTTTGTTCACTTACGGAATGTGAGGAAAGATGCGATCGGAAGCTTTTATGAGGCAGACCATTTGGATGGGGATGTCAATATGTATAAAATCATGAAAATCCTGGTTGCTGAAAATCAATTGAGATCTACAGCGATCCCATTCAGACCAGATCACGGCCATCAGATGCTGGATGATCTGAATAAAGTAACAAATCCAGGGTATTCTGCTATTGGAAGATTGAGAGGGCTTGCAGAATTACGGGGCTTGGAATATGGTATTATCGGTGAATAATACCAAGGGGCAAATTTAATTTGTGATCAATAACTTTTGGTCTGGACCGTTAATAAAAAAAATAGCCGGGAAATTAGAAGCGATGTTCTTCCTGTTTCTCGGCTGTTTTACTTTTAAATGCCTCTTCGAAGCTTATAGCGACTGAAATTATAAAGAAGATTTACGAATGATGAGCTGTGTCGGAAGCTCAATCGTTTCAAATTCATGCACTGGTCTTGTTTGGTTAATGGTCGCCATTAATTTATTTGTTGCTAATTCTCCAATTTCTGTTGCAGGCTGTACAACGGTGGATAGCGCTGGATTTAACGAAGCTGCTATCTGTGTGTTTGAAAAACCAATAACCGCGACCTCGGAAGGGACTTGAATCTGAAGCTCAGCCAAAATACCTAGTGTTCGAGTTGTAATAACATCCGTAGCACCGAAAATTGCATCTATACTTTTATGTTCAAGATATTCTTTGCGCAAAATCTCCCGAATTGTTTCGTCTATATCGGTGGTATTATTAAAACTACATTCGATATAATGTCTAGTATCAAAAGGAATACCCGCATCTGATAAAGCAGATTTAAAGCCATTTAATCGTTCGGCTGCCACCCCTAAGTTCTTTCCCGTGATATGCAAAATATTTTTTTTGCCCTGTTCGATGAGGTGTTTTGTGGCGTTATATGCACCTTGGAAATTATTGACCCCGACCTTGAATGTATCAAGCTGGTGATTGATGCGATCAAAAATAACCACAGGTATCTGCGATTTTATCAGTGCTTTTAGTTCTTCAATATTTGAATCAGAAGAGACTGGAGATATCATTAAGCCATCAATACCGCGCATGCGTAAGACGTCAATACAATTTTTTTCGATCCGTTCGTCTTCCCGGCTTTGCATGAAAATAACGTCATAGACCGTCTGTTGAGAGGCTATTTGAATTCCATCGAGGATTTGTGAAACGAATGTATTGCTAATGTTGGATACAATAACCCCTATTGTATTGGATTTTCCTATTTTTAAGCTCCGTGCCAACTTATTTGGGTGGAAATTATGCTTTTTGGCATATTCCTGAACCATCTTTTTAGTCGCTTCACTTATTTCGTAGCTGTCTGATAATGCTTTGGAAACCGTCGAAACAGAAATATTGAGTGCCAACGCTATATCTTTCAGGGTAGTTCTGCTCATCGCTCTGGTGGTTATTTTAAGAAGATAAATCTACATAAAAAAATGTATAAATGCGTTTTTATCTTCATAATTAGCCATTATCTATGGTCGGCTGGGACTTCGCCAATGGATTTGATTGGCAGGATTTCCTTTTTCCAATCCCTCTTCAAAATAAAAAAGAAGTTCAACATACACGAAGCTAACCAAGGGCTTTTCGGCCCATGTAACCTATGCGAGTCCGAGTGTTTGGTGTTTTTTTGGCTATTTTTCGGTATTTCTAGGTAAGATGTCGCGCTGCGGTTCGTTTCGTTTTCGATCTTGAACCAGTCCAGAATCCATCCTGAATGAGCCTAGCGAGGGTTTAGCTAGGGCTTAGTTTCGCCCTGCGGGCAGGGTGCGGCTACCTTAAAAGTAACCTGAATCCGTGCCAGAGTCGGACTCAACACGGACTCAACACGGACAGGACACGGTTGCAGGGCAAACCTACCCCGAGCATGGTACGAAGCAGGTGGGGAGGGGAGCCGAAGGTTCCCGCAAGCCCTGCGTAGCAGCCGGAGCCCTGTCCACGGGGCGGAACTCAAGTTTGCCCTAAATGAGCCGTGCTTCCCCAGTAAATAAAGAAAAGTTGAAGGCTTCTTATTCCTTAGGTTAGCTTTTGTTTATATTTAGCTTAGCAATAAGTTAGGTTTTATTTAGCTATAACCTATACTATACCTAAACAAAACCTAACTAAAACCTAAACTAAACCTAAGTAAAACGGTACAAAAGTATAGCTACAGAAGAAGGTATTCCGGCCTTATCGATAACCGCCTGTCACCGTTCATCTGCTTGGCGTGGCACCCATTCCTGGTTGCTTATGTTTGCCTCTGCAGTCGGTGCTGAAATCCCCGGCGAGCCTTTCTACAAAAAGAATCTCGCACCGTTACAGGCAGTTAAGGGCAAAATGAAATAAATAAGAACAAAAGTCTTGGAAGTTTGTTAGTAAACTCCCTATCTTTGCACCACTCCGCAAGGGAGGGATGGTTACTTCGAAAGAAGAAACCATGAAAAAAAAGAAGGGTTTAAGGGAGTTTGGCAGGGGTTTAAATCTCGCTGTTTTTATTTTAAACGCGGAAATCGGAAAAAGAGAAAAGAA